>JASFOC010000018.1:0-12761 GCA_050116715.1 Gammaproteobacteria bacterium | reverse complement strand
CAACGATACTGCCGACCGATGCACACAGGGATGCGGCATGAACCACCCGGGTTTTGCCTGATCATGCGCACGGGACTGACAAGTCTTCATCGGAAAACGTTCGTTGCAGCTTGCGCTGTGTACTCAACCGGCAGCTGCAAAACCGCTTGTCCGCGATTCGTGGTTTTCACGCTGAATTGGTTTTATCATGCAAGACATGGTACCCGTCGGACTTCGGTAATCCCGTGCCGGAATTGCCGTACAATGGCATACCGGCGCGGTCAACGCTGTTCGGAAATACCGCACGCGGATTCGTACTGTTCCGGGATTCCCGGTGGAAATATAACGGTAGCGCCTGATTCTGAAGAAACCCTGTCACTTGAGGTAATACGTCATCTCGCAAAAAACCGGACCAGCGCGCTACTTTGCCAGCCTGCTGCTGCTGACAATCGCACTTCCGGCCAGCGGCCTTGGCGACCCCGTCAACAACATGCCCGGCTGGAGTGAAGTGTCATTCGAGCGGCATTCGTTTTGGGTTACTGCGCGTGCCACCGTCTCCAACACGCTGCGCAATGATGACCGGTTGGGCGAAGTCTGGGAATTGCAGGTGGAAGAATCCATTGCGGAAAATCGTGCCGTGGAGACGCAGCTGATGATTCCCGGCAGCGGGCATTTGTTGCAGCGTAGCAGACTCACCAGCGGCAAGAACACGCGCCTGAAGGAGTATGACTATGCGGCGGACATGCTGGTGCGGATTCGCCGAGAGCCGGATTCCTTGCAGGATTCGCCACCCGCCCGGTGGCCGGTCTCCAGCCGCCGGGATATTCCCTACCCGGCATTTGAGGCGGGTTTGGTTCTGACCTCCATGCCCGCTTTACTGCTGGTGGCCGGCACCGTGGTAGAGAAACCCGGTCACGCGGCTACGGTATATGTGCATGGCGACCTGAATTTCTACCGGGTGCGGCTGGGTGTTGTCGGTGAAGAACAGGTGGAGGTCGATTATGTGCTGGCCGGCGGGCAGCAACGGATACAGGGCGAGCGCACGGCGATTGTTGTCAATCTGCAAGTCGACCCGGTGGGTACCCGGCAAGACGACCCGGAATTCAACCTGCTGGGCCTCGGCGGCCAGGTTTCCATCCTGCTGGACAAGCAGTCCCGGCTGCCCCTGCAGGTGCGGGGCAGGGCGCCGCGAATCGGTGAGACCTCCATCAGCCTGGTCGCTGCCGACCCCCGCCCGCCTGCCCGGGAACAGCTGCCTTGACCCGGTCAGACTGCATCCAGGTCGGCCTGATCAGTAATCCCAACAGCGGCCATAACCGGGACGAGTTCGCCAGGATCGAGGCCCTGGTTGCCAGGCAACCGGCCATCCATCATGTCGTGACGCGGTGCACGGCCGACATTGCGCCGGCACTGGAGGCGTTGTCAAGGCGGCAGGTGACGGTGCTGGCGATCAATGGCGGGGATGGTACCGCAGCTGCCATCCTGGGCAGGATGCTTGAACAGGCCGTATTTGTGAACCCCCCGCTCATTGCCCTGTTGCCTGGCGGGACGGCGAACATGAATGCCGGGGATGTGGGCATCCGCGGCAGGCTGGTCCCTGCGGTGCGGCGCTTTTGTCGCTGGTGCGAGGGTCGACGCGATGTGCACGACAGCGTTGTCGAGCGGTCCCTGTTGCGGGTCCGCACCGATGGAGTCTCCCGCTACGGCATGTTCCTCGGCGCCGGGGCCGTGGTGCAGGGTACCGAATATACTCACAGGGAAATTCATGCCCGTGGTCTGCGCGACGAGCTTAGCCTGGCCCTGGGCACCGCCAGGACGATTTGGGGGCTGTTTCGCAGTGATCCCCGGTTTACCAGGCCTGTGACCATGGAGCTGCGCATGGACGATGCTGGCGAACCTGCAACTCACGACGTCCTGGTACTGGCCATCAGCACGCTGCACCGGCTGTTTTTCGGTATGCGCCCTTTCTGGGGTACCGGGCCCGGTCGCTTGCGCATGACGCTGATTGAGCATCACTGCACCCGCTTCCTGCCGACGTTCATCTCCATTGCCCGGGGCCGCCCCAACCGCAATGCAGTGCCGCAGTCGGGCTACATCAGTCGCAATGCTGATCGTATCCAGCTGTCGATGGACGGCGGTCTCAACCTCGATGGCGAGATCATCCAGGCACGCGGCGCGGTCAGTATCGAGGCGACCGCGCCTGTGCGGTTTTTGCGGCTGTGACTGGAGAACTACCACTCACCGCAGCCGACGCCGACCGTGTCCTCGCGACCCTGTCGCAGCAACTGCGGGAGCGCCATCACGGCGCGGTCAACAGTGTCCTGCTCTACGGGTCGTGCCTGCGCGGCGGCGATATTTTCGATGGCCTGGTCGACCTGTACCTGGTCTGCGACAGCTACAGGTCGGCCTATGCCGGTCGCGGTCTTGCCCTGCTCAACTGGCTGCTGCCGCCGAACGTGTTTTATACAGAGCTCGAGTACGGGGGCAAGACACTGCGCAGCAAGTACGCGCTCCTGTCCACCGCGGATTTCCGCCGTGGCTGCTCGACCCGTTGGTTTGAATCCTATCTCTGGGGGCGCTTCGCCCAGCCGATCCAGATCGTCTACTGCCGGGACCGGTCCAGCCGCGAGACCGTTGAGCAGTGCCTGCTGCAGGCCAGTCGCACCTTCCTGCAGCGCGCGCTGCCCTGTCTGCCGGCATCCGGCCCGGTGTTCGACCTGTGGCGGGATGCGCTGGCGCTCAGTTATGCCACCGAGCTGCGCGCCGAGCGCGGCGGGCGTGCAGCAGAGCTGGTGCAGGCATCCCTCGGGCATTTCGAAACCGTGACCCGTCAGCTCCAGGGGACGCTCGAATTTCCTTTCAGCGTCCACGCGTCTGGACAGACTCTGCATTACCGCGCCGAGATCCGCGGTTACCAGCGGGTTTTGGGCCGGTTCAACTGGATCCTGCGGCGGGTGTACGGCAAGTTGCTGTCGGTTTTGCGGCTGCTGAAGGGGCTGTTTACCTTCGCTGGCGGCATCGACTACGTGGCATGGAAGCTGGCCAGGCACTCCGGGCAGGAGGTGGTCGTTCCGGACAGGGTGCGCCGTTTCCCGCTGCTGTTCATGTGGGGTTTTTTCTGGCGGCTCTATCGCCAGGGTGTATTCAGGTGAGCAGTAGAAAACACGTCGTGTTTATTCTATAGTGACAGCCCCCGCTACATCCTCCCTGGCCGTTTTTTATGAAACACTGCGTTTTTATACAGACCAATCACAAGCAGATAACCGGCGCGATCGTTGCCAAGCATGCCTTGCGACGTTATTCCAGCAATAATGACAAGTTCGATGTGCAGATTATCGACAGCCGTGACTATCCGTTCTTCGCCGCACACGAGGGCCAGGAGTACCTGCGGGACGGTGTCAAGCGGGTCTGGCTGAATGACGACCTGCAGTCCTTTACCCCCACTCGCTTCATGCCGCCCAAGCTCATGGGCTACGAGGGCAGGGCCGTGGTTATCGACCCGGACATCTTTGCCGCGGCTGATGTGTGGGAGCTGCTGAGCCGGGACATGCAGGGCAAGGCTATTCTCTGCCGCATGCGCTCCGGCCCCAAAGGCCTGGTGGATCGCTGTTTTGCCAGCAGCGTGATGCTGCTGGACTGCGCCAAACTCAGGCACTGGGACGTGCAGCCCAAGTTCGAGGCCATGTTCGATTTCACCCAGGACTACCAGCCGTGGATCTGCCTGAAGGAAGAGCCGCGCGACTCGATCGGTTTCTTCGAGCGGGAATGGAACGATTTCGACAAGTTCACGCCTGCGACCAAGATGCTGCACACTACCCGGCGCAGGACCCAGCCCTGGAAGACCGGGCTGCCCACGGACTGGCGTCCGTCCGAGCGCTTCCGCCTGTTTCCGCCCGCTGCCTGGGTGCTGCGCGCGCGGCGCAAGCTGTTCGGTGAATATGCCTTGCTGGGCAATTACAGGGTGCATCCTGACAAGAACCAGGAGAACTTCTTCTTTGGCCTGCTACGGGAGTGCCTGGAGCAGGGCACGATCACGGAAGATTTCCTGAAATGGGAAATGGCGCAGAACCATGTGCGTCACGACGCTTTTGAAGTGATCGCGCGGACCCCCGCGCTGCCACCGGCGCCCCGGCACCCGCTCAGCTCGATGACAGCAGCTGCCTGACCCGGGCAGCTGTATCCGCCAGTTCCGTGTCCTTTGCGACCGGAGGCGGTATCGGGGTGCTCTCACCCAGCCAGCTGGCACGCTGGCTGTCTATCAGCGACGCCTGTATCCGGGCCACATCCCGGCGCATGCGGCGCGGCCCGAAACGCATCGCGAAGCGGTGGCTGAGGGGCTTGTAGCGGTAGTTGTGCCGCAGGCGCCACCAGGCCGCATCGCCGTCTCCCATGTCGAATATGAACAGGGGCTTGTTCGTGGATGACGCCTCCGCCAGCATCGACATGCTTTCACCGGTAACCACAAAGATGTCAGCCAGTGCCAGCAGGGCAGCATAGGGATTGTCTCCGTCCCTGCCGAAGCGGTAACAATAGCGGGGCACCGAGATTTGCTCCAGTAATGCGTCGGTGGTTCCCGCCGGGGTGCGCGGGCTGTTGGATATCAGCAGTGAACCCCCATGTTCCCGGGCCAGCCGGTTGCACTCAAGTCCCAGCTGCCTTGCCTTGGCCGGGGTGAAGACGAAGCGGCCGCTGTCACCACCGAGCAGCACCGCGATCCATGGCCGCGGCAGTTCCCGCCACAGTGGCGCGAATGCCTGGCCGGCCTGCTGCAGTTCCGCGGGCAGCAGGCGGTGCAGGGGTAACTGGTTGTGCAGGATGTTATCCCGCCGGGGCAGGAAATACTGCGGGGTCGTCACGATCAGGTCGAAGCTGTCCAGGGGAGCCCAGGGTCGGCCTATGTGCACCAGCCGGGTGTGCCCTGCAGACTGGCGCTGAATCCAGTGCGCCACGGGTTCATTGCGGCGCCCGGCCGTGATGACCAGTTCCGGCCAGGGTGGCGCCAGGACACTTGAGCGGCTTGTATTGATGCCCGCGAGGCTGGCGCGTGGCCCCAGGTGCACCAGCAACTCCCATGGCCGGGCGATGATATGTTTCTCCTGAAAGGGATAGCCCAGCTCTGCTGCCAGCGCACGTACCTGGGCATTATCCCCGGCTTTGCGCCCCAGCAAGCACCAGACCAGCGGCTGTGTCATGGATATTTCCTCCAATGCCTCGACACGGGAGCGTGTCGGCTTGCGGAGTGTAACAATAACGCCGCGCCCGGTAGACCAGTCAGGGGCCAGAATTGAGATCAAATGGCCGCAAACCCGCGGTATTCATACACACCCCTCCCAGGCAGCGCCGCGTTGCGTGCCAGCAGGTATTCCCTCAGGCGCAATGCCGCGCATGCGGAGAAACTCGACATACAGTGCATCGAGCGCCGTGATTTTCCCGATATGCAGGATGGGCATGGTCAGCGGTACAAGCGTCCCCGGTTGAATAACGACCTGTAATCCATCATGGCGCTGCCCGGGCAGGCCGGGGAGCATGCTGCCCTTCACGGGAGCCGATCCGGCGGTGGAAAGGTTGCCGGAGGGGATTTCTGCGTGTACTGCCGACAGGACGTACCGGTAACCGCGGCAGCCTGCGGGAGAACAGTAAGACTGATGCCGGTTAACCTGCGGAGCTTGCCGCACCCGGATGGTCTTGTGGAATAATCATGCTGCCATTTTCCAGCCGGGCAGGCAGCAGCTCAATAGTGTCTTGTTGTGCGCTCGTTGCCAGACAGGTCCTGTAGCCCTGCAGCAACTCGAGGCGGCGCAGATAAAAGTGCCGCGTCCCGATACGGGCCGCATCGCCCGTTATGGTGATGTCCTTGAGTTGATCCAGGCGGCAATCCCCGCATCCCTTCAGCACAGCTTCCTTGCATGTCCAGAGATCAATGAACGCAGCGCTGCTGTCGCCCGGGGCCAGGCTTTCTGCTGCCGACAGGAAACGGCTGTAAGAACGTATCGATAGTGGTCGCAGCCTTTCGGTGTCGATGCCGATCCGCCCGTTCTGCGTCAGCGCACAGACCACCATGTTGCCCGAGTGGGAAATGCTGAAATCCACCGCTTCGTCCAGCTGCGGTTTACCGTTCGCCCTGTACTGAATACCGGAGAGCTGGACACCGTGAAATTTCAGATGCTGCATCCCGGTCTTCAGGAGCTGCATGCCGAGCAGCGAGTTAGCCAGATCCCCCGGCCGGCGCAACCGCTGCAGCTTCATCTGGTGCGTGCAGGACAGTTCCCCGAGCCAGCGCCCGGCGAGTTCCCGGCCGATCCGGTTCGCATGGGTTGTGTACAGTACCGTGACCACGAGTGCTGTTCTGCACGGCTGGACCGGGTGTCAGATATCGCAGATATTGACGCGGCAACCGCCTGGTAAATCAGGCGCTGGCGGTCTGGTCGCCGGGATCCGGCGTGAACTCGTAGCCAAAGATACTGTCCAGCCGGTCAGCCACCAGCTGGTTCAGGGTCTGTATCTGCCGGTCATCAAAATAATCACGATATCCGCCGACCTTGGCTTTACGTACCTTGTAGGAATTCGGGTTGCTCTTGTCCTTGGCCACCATACGGCTGCCACTCAGCCAGAAGGTCCGTTTTGTCTCCATATTGCGCATATTCTCTACCGAGGCAAAGCGAACGGCTTCCTGGATCTGATCCGGTTCACCCGGTGTGCCAAGGAAAGTGACAATCTTCTCCAGCACTTCCCCGGTATTGCTGCGCATATCTTCATAACGAACGATCAGTAAATCCTTGATCTTTCCCGCTTCACTGGCCCACAGATTGAGATAGTCGATGATCTTGGTCAGTCCGGCATCCGGATCCATCAGGAAATCGTAAATTTCGATATCGCTGCCGTGTTCCGGGTACCGGTTCAGCGCCTTTTTGCCGGGCCGCATCCGGTATTTCCACTGGAAAAACTGGGAAACCGCCACATCCAGCGGGTTGCGAATCAGCAAAACCACTTTCTTGTCATAAAAGTCCGCCTTGGAATCCCGGTTGCCTGTGTAGTCCTTGAGATAGTTATCGTGGGTAAAGAATAGTTTCGGAATGGCCCGGTTCTTTTTGTGCAGGTTATCAAAGCCGATCAGATGACGCTCGCCAATCCCGTATTTGACCTGGTAGAAACGCGACAGCATGACCCTGAGCCAGGTACGGCCACTCTTGCCGAAAGAGACGATAACGCCGTCAGCGAGCTTGAGCTTGCGATATTCTTCCTTGCCGCGCAGCCAGCGGTCGATGCGGATTTTTTTTTCTTTCGGCAGAAAGAACAGCAGTCCGAGGACAAGAAAGCGGGTGAGTTTCTTCAGGATCGTGTGCATTTTGGTTGATTGGTGACTTGAGTGGCGACTGGCAAGGGCAGGAATATACCATTATCAGGGGCCGGAGACAGGGTTGCTTGCGCGCTATTTTGGCGCCGACCGTTAGGATAGCAATCGTACGGGTAGCATCGGAATGGCCGCGCAATCGGTGGTTTTTTGCTCAACTGGCTATTTTCCAGGTAAGGCGCAGTGTGGCAAAAAACATCCCGTCGGCCGGGAACCCGGTCATGGTGGGTGGCGGTCGCAAGCCTGCATATCCGCCGTCTGAATGTGCTAGCTGAGCTGAAAAGACAGCATTTTCCCCAGCGAGTGCTGCAAGCCGGGTAAACAGGGCTACCCGGTTGTTATTCTTTCGGGGTCAGGCAAACCCGGCGGCTTCGAAGCTGCCGCGGTGCGCCGGGGGGCGGCATCCGGGTGATATGCGATCTGTATGGAGTCATTGTCCCGGGCAAGACGGGCGTATCGAGCATCCCAAGCGGTTGCTGCAACTGTGTGATGACAGCGTGGGGTCGAGTGCTGCGTTGAATTCGCGCCACCAGGCGCAGCTGAAGGGGCGGTATGGAACCCCGGTCAGTGTGATTGCCGGACCTCTGGAAACCCGTGTGACTGACTCACTGTTTAATCTGGAAGCGCGGATCATTCCGTTGCTTCCGGTTCGGGCGTTGCACGATTTCCAGGATTCAGACGCTGTGAATATCGGTGCACGGGATGACGGATGGTGCTGTCATCCGGACTGCGATGATGCCCCGTTCCTGCAGGACGAAGGTATCGTTCCGGCACAACCGGGCGCAGCAATTTACCAGCCGGTTGCCCGATGCCGGGTCACCTTTTTGACGGCAAGCCCGCCGATCATGTGGCGGCTTACTTGATTTTATGGCGAGTCTTAACATTGACCTGACGCCTGACACCGGTCAGGTATGGGCATTAATACGGACTTGCAGGGCAATACCTGGGCGCGATTGACGGATTTCCGCCTGGTGGTAATTTTGGCGAGTACCTCGCTGCCGGGATGGCTGTTTCATGGGTGGGCGAAGCACCGGGTTTGGACGTGGTCCAGCTTTCAGCAAAAACATTTATTAATCTAGCCATGCCTGGGGAAAATGCGCAAAAATGACCGCGGAAGCCGACCGTTTGCCAGGAGGAAGCTACTGTCAGCCGCCTGGCAAAGGTTTTTCCAGCTGGTTCCGGGGACCGCAAAACCGGATGCAACCTGACCCAGATCAATTTCCGGCGCGCCCGGTCTGGCTAGAATCGCGAAATATCTGCGCCAGAGGAACCGCATATGAACCATACCGTCTTTATCCAGACCAACCACAAGCAGATCACCGGTGCGATCGTCGCCGAATATGCACTGCGACGCTACTCGGTGAACAACGACAAGTTCGACGTCAGGATTATTCACAAAAAAGACTACCCCTGGTTTGACGACCACGAGGGCAGGCTTTACCTGCGCGACGGGTTGAAGCGCGCCTGGCTGAATGACGACCTGCAGTCCTTCACACTCACACGCTTCATGCCGCCGGAACTCATGGGCTACCAGGGCCGCGCCGTGGTCATCGACCCGGACGTCTTCGCCGCCGCGGATGTCTGGGACCTCCTGTCACGCGACATGCAGGGCAAGGCCATCCTGTGCCGTTCCCGTTCCGGCTCCAAGGGTTTCATGGACCGCTGCATGGCTACCAGCGTGATGCTGCTCGACTGCGGGAAGCTCACGCACTGGAAGGTCAGGGAGCAGTTCGAGGCCATGTTCGAGTTCAAGCGTGACTACATGGACTGGATCTGCCTGCGTACCGAAGACCGCGACACCATAGGATTGTTCGAGAAGGAATGGAACGACTTCGACAGGTTGACTCCGAAAACCAGGATGCTGCATACCACCAAGCGCAAGACGCAGCCGTGGAAGACCGGGTTGCCGGTTGACTGGCGCCCGAAAGAGAGCAGCCGTTCCATTTCACCTTATAACTGGTTGATGCGTGCACGCCGCCAGCTGTTTGGCGAATACGCCTTGCTGGGCAAGTACAAGCAACACCCGGACCGCAACCAGGAACACTTCTTCTTCGGCCTGCTGAAAGAATGCGTGGAACAGGGCATTATCAGCGAAGACTTTATCCGCGAGCAGATGGCACAGAACCACGTGCGACACGATGCCTTTGAGGTCCTGGAGCGGACTCCCGACCTGCCGCAGGCACCGGCGCACCCCCTGTCCGCCAGCGCCCGCGAGGCGGCCTGACCTCGGGTTTCCAGCCTGCCGGCCCGGTCAATCCCGGACCGGCAGCTTGCCTGTCAGGATTTGGCGGATACGTCGCCCGCCAGTCTCATTAGTTGCTGATTTGCCAGGCGCAGCAGCCGCTCGACACGTGTGCGGATGACACCGGGCACAGCGTGCAGCATGGTTTTCACCTCCCGGAACGCCGGGCAGGACGCTTGCGGCATACGTGCACTTCGGGACTCAGCAGCGAATCGTCCCTGGTGGTAACTCGCAACTTCAGCCAGTCTTGCTTGTGGCTGAACGTCCCCGGCAGGTGCATACCCGGCTCGATACAGCGTTTTGCCCCTGCCGCTTGCCGTGCACGGCGTGGCAAGACAGCTGGCTGCAGGAATGATCGGCGCCGGTCGGGTGGCTACCCTGGCTCCGCCAGTCCAAGTTCGTAGTAGGACTGTGCCATCTTGTTAATGGCAATGGCGAAGGCCGCCGTGCGGTAGTCCCTGAGGTTCGGGTTCTTGCGCATGACTTCCAGGATGTCGTGAAACGCCATGCGGATGGTGTCGTCCAGGCCGGAGCGGATCAGGTCGAGTTCGTTTGCGCCACGCCTGATTTCACGACGCAGTTTTTCCGGGACTTCCTTGCCGGTAAGGGATTCCAGTGCGGCCAGGTAGTTCGTGCCGCGCATCTCGTCGAGACGGCGCTGCAGTCGGCCGAAGCGTATGTGCGACAGATTGCGGGTCCATTCGAAGTAGGAGACGGTAACGCCACCGGCGTTGACGAAGATGTCAGGCAGGATGCTGATGCCGCGTTCGCGCAGGATCTCGTCCGCCTGGTAGGTGACAGGTCCGTTGGCAGCCTCGACGATCAGTTTCGCTTTTATGCGCATGGCATTGTCCGCGTGGATCTGTGATTCCAGGGCGGCCGGGATCAGGATGTCGCAGTCCATTTCCAGCGCCTGCTCTCCCTGCGGGCTGTAGCTGCCGCCGGGAAAACCCTTCACACCCCCGGTCTCCGCCAGGTGCTGGCGCACATCATGCACATTGAGGCCTGCCTCGTTGACCACGACGCCATCGCGCTGGATGACAGCGATGACTTTCGCCCCGTCTTCCTCGGAGAGAAACTTTGCGGCGTGGTAGCCGACGTTGCCGAGGCCCTGGATCACGACTCGCTGCGATGCCAGCCCGTCGCTCAAGCCGCTGGAGGCAACCAGCTCACTGTGGCGAAAGAATTCCTGCAGGGCGTACTGTACGCCCTTGCCGGTTGCCTCGGTGCGCCCCGGAACCCCGCCGCGGTTGATCGGCTTGCCGGTCACGCAGGCATCACGGTTGACGTCATCGGGGTACAGGGTCTTGTAGGTATCCGCAATCCAGGCCATTTCGCGCGACGACGTTCCCATGTCGGGCGCAGGTACATTGGTGGCGGGATTGATGAAGTCACGGCGTGCGAGTTCCATGGTGAACTGGCGCACGATTTCGCGCAGTTCAGCTTCCGAGTAGTTGTCAGGCTTGATCAGCAGGCCGCCTTTTGCACCGCCGAAGGGGATATCGGCGATGGCGCACTTGTAGCTCATCAGCGCGGCCAGTGCCTCGGTCTCGTCCTGGTTTACCACAGGGGCGAAACGCAGCCCGCCCTTGGCCGGCAGGCGGTGTGCACTGTGGATTGCCCACCAGCCGGTGAAGACTTCAACCACGCCACCAATGCTGACCGGGAACTTGACCTGGATGACAGCGTTGCAGGCCTGAATGACCTTCGTGGTGTTGGGATTCAGACCGATGGCGAGTGCGGCGCGGTCGACCATGCGGTCAACACCTTCACGGAACGACATGCTTTCATGACTGCTGCTCGCCATGGTCGTGGCTCCTGCTACGGGTTTGCGGACTGATCCGCTGTTCAGTGATGGTACCCGATTTTATGTTGACCGGCATGCAGGCCCGGGTCGTTGCCGGTCGCAACTTGGCGGCAGCAGGCACTGGCTGCTGCATGATTGGATTTGCCCTGCATCGCAAAATACAGTAAAGGTCTTGGCAAACTGTAGTCGACATGCGCGGGACGGGCTGGACTGCAGCCTTCACAGGAGGGAGTAGCGGATGCCCACGTCTATCAAGTTTGGCAAGCAGTTCAACAAGTCGCCTTTCAAACTCCTCAGGAAGCACATGCGTATCGCTTCCGAAACTGCCGCCTTTCTGCCGGATGCCATGCAGGCATTCTTCAGGGGCGACAGCGATACACTTCAGGAAACCAGGCAATCTGTGAGCGAGCTGGCAGCCGATGCCGACCAGTTGCTCAGGGAATTGCAGCAGCGTCTGCCTGATGTGAGGGATATGCCGCTGGCAGGGCGGGACCTGTTTGCTGTGCTGGAACTGCAGGAGGCCATTACCAGGCGGATGCGGGAGATCAGCGCCTTGCTGCCGGACTTGCCGATGGCCGTATCCAGGGACATGCGCAAGCCGCTCACGCGCCTGGTCGACCGCTGTGTCGCGGCCACTGAAGTGGCCTGCGAGGTAGTCAAATCGATCGAGAAGGTGGTCGAGGCAGGCTTCAAGGGGGCGCAGCTGGAGGCTGCACGGCAGCTGGTTCAGGACGTCGCAGCTATCCGCTCCGAGGCGGATATCCTGTGCGCAGAAATCACCCGGATGCTGTTTGCACAGTGTCGGGAAATGGATCCGCTGGCAGTGATGTTCCTGTACCAGCTGGTGGGATGGATAGACGACCTGGCGAATTTTTCACAGAAGCTTGCCATTCGTTCGCAGCTGTTGCTGATTCACTGAGCCCGTCTGACAGCGGATGCAGTGCCTGCCGGCACCCTCCGGGTTCAGGGTACCCGGCTGTCTATCGTAATCTCGACGTTGTTGTCTTTCCCGACGACAACCGGCGATTTGCTCCCCTGCAGGTCGCCGCTCTGTGGCATGGCGTTGCCGGACCTGGAAACGCGTGCACCGACGCTGACCTCGGTGAACTTCGATAGCACCATGGCCGGTGACATCGCCAGTGAATCATCCAGTGACACGCTCAACGGCAGGTCCCGGACCTGCTTGCGCACGATTGCCAGCGGCATGCGCGGCCCCTGGGCGGCGCGGGCAAAGACGAACACGGTGTCATCGGGTTCGACCTGGGCGGCAAGTTGCGGATCCAGTGACACACTGACCTGGATGGCCGTGGCTGCGGCAGCAGGTGCGGCTGTCTCCAGGGGGGCCGCTGCCACGCTGGCAGCCGGTTGTGCGGAAGCCAGTG
>JASFOC010000017.1:0-12768 GCA_050116715.1 Gammaproteobacteria bacterium | reverse complement strand
AGCCGATTGCCGAGGACATGTCGGCGAAGCTGGGCAAGCCGGTCCGCCTGATCAAGGATTACCTGGAAACAGCACCGCAGATTGCCGACGGCGAGGTGGTACTGTTCGAGAACGTGCGCTTCAACGCTGGCGAGAAAAAAGACGACGAGACCCTGGCGAGGAAATATGCCGCGCTTTGCGATGTGTTCGTAATGGACGCATTCGGTACGGCGCATCGCGCCCAGGCCTCCACCCACGGTGTTGGCAAGTTTTCCCCCACTGCGTGTGCCGGCCTGTTGCTGGCCGAGGAACTGGATGCGCTGGGGAAGGCGCTTGCCGACCCGGCGCGGCCAATGGTTGCGATCGTCGGCGGCTCGAAAGTATCTACCAAGCTGACTGTTCTGGAGGCACTTTCGGAAAAGGTCGATCAGCTGGTCGTGGGTGGCGGTATCGCCAATACCTTCCTCAAGGCCACCGGCAAGAACGTCGGCAAGTCACTGTGCGAGAATGACCTGGTGCCGACTGCACAGGCGCTGATCGAGAAGATGCAGGCGCGTGGCGCCAGTATTCCGATTGCGGTTGACGTCGTGTGCGGCAAGAAGTTCGACGAGAATGAACCGGCGGTCCTCAAGGATGCCGGTGATGTCGAGGACGATGACATGATCTTCGATATCGGCCCCAGGTCGGCACAGGAACTGGCGGACATCATCAGCAAGGCGGGGACCATCGTCTGGAACGGCCCGGTCGGCGTGTTCGAATTCGACCAGTTCGGTGAAGGTACGAAAACCGTCTCGATGGCGATTGCCAATGCCAAGGGCTTCAGCCTGGCGGGCGGCGGCGACACCATTGCGGCAATCCAGAAATACGACATCTACGACAAGGTGTCCTATATTTCCACGGCGGGCGGTGCCTTTCTGGAGTATCTCGAAGGCAAGACCTTGCCGGCTGTCGCGATGCTGGAAGAACGGGCGAAATAACCCCGCTATCCAGCAGCGACTGCAGCAGATAACAGAACAACACCGGCTGACCGAAGATGCCAAGACGTACCAAGATCGTTGCAACGCTTGGCCCGGCCACGGATGAGCAGCATGTGCTGGATGACATGATCCAGGCAGGCATGGATGTGGTCAGGGTGAATTTCTCGCATGGCGCCCATGCAGATCACATAAGGCGCGCCGAGACGGTCCGCAACCGGGCGCGTGCCTATGGACACCAGGTCGGTCTGCTGGCGGACCTGCAGGGGCCCAAGATCCGGATCGAGCGCTTCCGGGAGGGCTGGGTGATGCTCGAGGAAGGTGCGCACTTCATCCTGGACGCCGGGCTTGCCGCTGGCGATGGCGACATCGAGCGCGTCGGAGTCACTTACAAGGGTTTGCCCGGTGACGTGGGGCGTGGTGATACCCTGTTGCTCGACGATGGTTTGCTGGTGTTATGGGTCGAGGAAGTGGCCGAAAACGAGGTGCACTGTCGCGTCATGGTGGGTGGACGCCTCAGCGACAGCAAGGGCATCAACCGCCTGGGTGGCGGTCTGTCGGCTGAATCGCTAACGGCCAAGGATCGCGAGGACATCAAGGTCGCGGCCTCGATGGAAGCAGATTACGTGGCAATTTCCTTTCCACGTTGCGCAGCGGATATCGAGGAGGCAAGGACGCTGCTGCGTGAAGCCGGTGGTCATGGTGCTATCGTGGCGAAGATCGAACGCGCCGAGGCGCTGGACCTGCTGGAAGAGATTGTCGAGGCTGCCGATGCTGTCATGATTGCACGCGGTGACCTGGGGGTCGAGATCGGTGATGCCGAATTGCCTGCGGTCCAGAAACGCATAATCCAGGTGGCGCGCTCACATGATCGTGTCGTCATTACCGCAACCCAGATGATGCAATCCATGATCCATAACCCGATACCGACGCGTGCCGAGGTGTTTGATGTGGCCAACGCGGTTATTGATGGTACGGATGCAGTCATGCTGTCAGCAGAAACGGCAACAGGACACTACCCTGCCAAGGTGATCGAGGCTATGGACCGGATATGTGCTGGCGCCGAACGCCAGCGCAAGCCCTCCACCGCTGAGCGGCGGACCAATATGCGTTTCAAGCGGGCAGACGAGGCCATCGCCAAGGCGACCATGTACACAGCGAACAGCCTCGGAGTAAAGGCTATCGCCGCGCTCACCGAGTCCGGGGCAACACCCTTGTGGATGTCGCGTATCAGTTCGGGGATCCCGATATTCGCCATGACGCGCATTGTAGAAACCCGCAGGAAGGTGACGCTTTACCGCGGGGTATACCCGGTGAGCTTTGATGTCACCACGCCCGATCACGCGACAGTCAACAAGGAGGCAATCGAGGAGTTGATGCGGCGTGGTGCGGTACGCGATGGAGATCTCGTCATCATCACCAAGGGTGACCTGATGGGCGTGCATGGCGGTACCAATGCCATGAAGATTATTCGTGTTGGTGAGCACGAAATAATGGAGCAGTAGATTCTGCCGGCAGCAATACAATTTCCGGCAATACGGTGACAGGCACGTAAAGCCTGTAATTATCTTGAATACATGAAGTTAACGACAAATCGCTAGATTTTAAGGAGAAGACAATGGCCCTGATATCCCTACGCCAGTTACTCGACCACGCTGCCGAATACGGCTATGGCGTGCCGGCATTCAATGTCAACAACATGGAACAGATGCACTCCATCATGGAAGCAGCAGATGAAACCGACAGTCCGGTTATTTGCCAGGCCTCGGCAGGTGCGCGTTCCTATGCCGGCGCCCCCTTTCTGCGTCACCTGATACAGGCGGCTATTGAGCAGTGGCCGCATATTCCTGTTGTCGTGCACCAGGATCATGGCGCATCCCCCTCGGTCTGCCAGCGCTCCATTCAGCTGGGTTTCAGTTCGGTGATGATGGATGGCTCGCTGGGTCCGGATATGAAGACCCCGATGAGCTATGAATACAACGCCAAGGTTACTGCCCAGACGGTTGCCATGGCGCATGCCTGCGGTGTTTCCGTTGAGGGTGAACTGGGTTGCCTGGGTTCCCTGGAAACCGGGATGGCCGGTGAAGAGGACGGCTCAGGGGCCGAGGGCAAGCTGTCGCATGACCAGCTGCTGACAGATCCGGAGGAAGCCGCCAAGTTTGTCGAGGACACCAAGGTGGATGCCCTGGCAATCGCAATCGGTACCAGTCACGGTGCCTACAAGTTCACGCGTCCGCCGACCGGCGACATTCTTGCCATACAGCGCATCAAGGAAATCCATGCACGGATCCCGGATACCCATCTCGTGATGCACGGTTCCTCATCAGTACCGCAGGACTGGCTGAAGATCATCAATGAGCATGGCGGCGACATGGGCGAGACCTACGGCGTGCCCGTGGAAGAAATCCAGGAAGGCATCAAGAACGGTGTCCGCAAGGTAAACATCGATACCGATCTGCGCATGGCTTCAACCGGAGCTATCCGCAAGCACATGCATGACAACCCTTCCAACTTCGATCCGCGCAAGTATCTGAAGGCAGCCACCATAGCCATGAAGGATGTCTGCAAGGCCCGCTACGAGGCTTTCGGTACCGCAGGCCAGGCATCCAAGATCAAGCCGATCAACCTGGAAGAGATGTACAAGCGTTATGAAAGCGGCGAGCTGGATCCGACCGTGAAGTAATCATTGCGACAGCTGTAGATAGAAGGCGGCTTTGGCGGGTGTGTGAAAACACCCTCCCGTCCGGCAAGATACCCGCATCACCCGATGCGGGTATTTTTTTATGTGGCATATTGCAGGTGACAACCGCTATCAAGCCTGTTTTCTGACCGGCGGGACAGCTTTTGCATTACACCAGCAGGATGACCAGGCAGGTGCATTGGCCATACAGTCGCACGGGCTGCAGCAGTGCAGGCAAGCGCTGGCTTACGCGCCACTTTTACGAAGCAGCCTTTGTCCGCAGTGAAGCCCGGCTGGCGAAATGTCGCGGTTTACTGTTTGAGCGCATGGCCGTGGTGGAGCGGCCGTTTGGCGTCACAAGGTATCCGCCGGGATGCCGCGCTTCCAGTGTATGGGCTTGGAAAAGGCTGGCAGCGAAATGGCGCCAGGGGTGCTCAGCTATAACCTGCAGCACCGGATATACAGACCTGGCATGACGAATATGATGGAAATGCCGGGGAGGGGTGTCAGCCAGAAGCCGTCTGGCAGCAGGTATAAAGACTGACAGGGCCGGGAGAACTGTCTTTAAAACGCAAATACCCTGTCCTTGTTCGCAGGGTATTTGTGCCCGGGCTGTGACTCACCGGTTTTAATACAACCTCATTGCCACCCTTTTTTATGTGCCCTGGCCGCAAGTCAGGGGTTGACGGGTGTGCTGGCTGTATCCGGCCATGCCATATACTATCCTGCCAGAACGGCGTAATTGAATGGCGGGACAGGCCTGCATGCAACATGTCATGAAACGAGTTTTCCTTCTTCCCTTCATCGTAGTCATGCTGTCCGGCGCTGTCTTCCTGCTGTTGCTGGCATCCAATTTCTACACATTCCATCGGCTGACAGATGAAGAACCGATCGCGGAACTGAGATTTACACGGGTCGGTCAACAGGCATTTGAAGCTGTGTTGCGGCACGGGGACTTCTGTGAGTCGCAGACCTTCCGGTTGTATGGTGACCAGTGGCGACTCGATGCCGAGTTTCTCAAGTGGCGCCCCTGGGCAAATTTACTCGGGTTTGACTCAATGTACCGGATAGAGCGCCTCGGCAGTCGCTATCTGGATATTCGGCATGAGATCTCGGGCCAGCGCGCGGCCTATGAGTTACGTCCCGAGGTGCCGGTAGACCTCACGGCAGTTATCGCGAAATACCATGGATTCCTCAGCCCTGTCGATACGCTGTACGGGAGCTCGGTTTATGCCGGCATGGAGGAGGGTGCTGTTTACCTGGTTTTCCGTGGCCAGTCAGGCCTGTTCGTCAGGAAAGGTGACGGCCCTGAGCAAGGCGATGCCACGTCCGGCCTGACAATCGATATAAACGCAGCCTGTGCTGCCGCTCCGGGCATTGCAGAGCGACTTCGTGCTTTTGCCGAGGGTATTTTCACTAATCCGGACAGTCAGTAATTTCGATTCCTGCTGTTCAGGCAGCCGTGCCGGCGGAACCATCCCGGACAAATCCATTGCAGAAGTTGATCGGATGCTGCGGCTGTGTGATTGATGCTTCTGACTCAATCATCCGGGTTTTTGTCCGATAGCAGGGTGAGAAACAACATCCAGAAAACTGTACCTGCAGGCGCTGGATACCCTCGTCCTGCAAGGAATTCATGTCAATGAGCCTGATCCCGGATATCGGCAGACGATCTGAAGGAGCTGAACTGGAGATGTGTCTGTCTCCAGCTGGCGGGACAGCCGAGCCGGATATCAGCGGACAGCAGGTCGAAATCGTCTATGCGCAGGCGAACCTGGCGCTGGTGGTGGCACTGGTGGTGGCGCTGCTACTCACGCTCGGTCTGTGGAATGTAGTTGATCATGGCCTGCTTGCGCTCTGGTTCGGTGCCCAGGTTGTCCAGACTTCCGTGCGTCTGATGCTGGTGTATCGCTACCAGCAGGCGACAACAGAGCAGCGCGCCCGGGGACGCTGGGCGGGGTGGTTCCTTGCCGGCAACCTTGTTTCCGGCACGGTGTGGGGGTGTATCGGTCTGTTATTCAGTTACGACTGGCCGGTTGAGTACCAGACGCTGCTGACGATGGTGCTGGCGGGTATTCTCGCCGGTGCGATTTCCTCCTACGCCGTCATACTGCCTGTATATGTGGCCTTCATGCTGCCGGCGATCCTGATTCCCGCGCAGTCCATGCTGCTGTACAACAACGCTATCCAGGGCAAAATGGGCGTCCTGTTCATAATGTTTGCGGGAGTCCTGCTGCTGCTTGCCAGGAACTATAACCGCAGCGTACTGAAATCACTGCAGCTAAGACAGGAAAATACCGGTCTGTTGCGGGAGATGACCGAGGCAAACCACCTGCTTGAGTCAGAGGTGGCCACCCGGAAGCGAGTAGAGAATGAGCTGCTGCGCGAACGCCAGTTATTCACCGAGGGGCCGGTTACCGTGTTCCGCTGCTGCGCAAGTGACGGCTGGCCAATTGAGTATGTTTCCGAAACAGTGTCGCAGTTTGGCTATGAAGCCGCCGAGCTGCTGAATAAACAGGCCCGGTTTGCGGACATCGTGCACCCCGGCGACTTGCCGCGGGTGATAGATGCAGAAATGGACAGGGGGGCTGGCGGCAGCATGTTCCTTGGTATTGACTACCGAATAGTCTGTGGCGACGGCGAAGTGCGCTGGGTCTACGATTACACCGTCGCACTCAAGGATGCTGATGGCAAGGTGAGCCATTTTGCCGGTTATCTGCTCGATATTACCGAACGCAAGCGTTCAGAGTTCGAACTCGAACAATCCAGGGAGCGTGCCCAGGTTACGCTGCATTCCATAGCCGATGCCGTGATCACGACCGATGTAAATGGCCAGATCGAATACCTGAACCCCAAGGCCGAGGAAATTACCGGCTGGGAAGCGTCAATAGCCCGCGGCTTGCCGCTGGGTCGTGTTCTGTGCCTGTTTGACAAGGGCAGCCAGGAGTTGCTGGTTGAGCCTGTCAGGCAATGCCTGCTGTCAGGTAATACCGTGAAATCGGTGGGCGACAACATTTTCAAGCGGCATGATGGCAGGGAATTTGCTGTGCAGTACTCGGCTTCTCCGATCCTGCTGGATCCGGGGGTGCCGCTCGGTGCAATTCTGGTATTCCATGATGTAACTGAAACCCGCAACATGGAGCGCAAGATCAGTTATCAGGCAACGCATGATGCGCTCACCGGTCTTATGAACCGTTCGGAATTCGAAGCCAGGCTCGGGTTGGCAGTCGAGTCTGCCAAACACCTCGGTGAGGTCCATGTGCTGTGCTACATGGACCTTGACCAGCTGAAGATAATCAATGACACCTGCTCGCATGAAGCGGGAGATGCCTTGCTCAGGAATGTAACGGGGCAGTTACAGGCCTGTCTGCGCGAGTCGGATATTATCGCCCGCCTGGGGGGGGATGAATTCGGGATTTTGCTGAAACACTGTTCACTTGAGGATGCTGCGGAACTGGCCGGGAAAATGCTCATGGTAATCCATGCTCTGCGTTTTACCAGTTGCGGACGCACTTTCGAGATTGGTGCGAGCATCGGCCTGACCTCGATAAATGCAGGCTCGGATACGGTAACCAGTATCATGAGTGAGGCTGATCTTGCCTGCTATGCTTCCAAGGATCTCGGTGGCAACCGCTACCATATCTATCAGCCAGGTGACCAGGTGCTCGCGAAACGGCACGATGAAATGCAGTGGGTTTCGAGGTTGACAGCCGCAATAGACTCCGGCCGGCTGGTCCTGTACTGCCAGGATATTATCCCGGTGAAAGCTGCCAGCACGGCCGGGAGGCATATCGAAGTTCTGGTGCGCATGCTTGACGAGAACGGTGCAATGGTGCCGCCGGACAGATTCATGCCTGCGGCGGAGCGCTACAACATTATCACCAATCTTGACCGCTGGGTTATCAGTAACAGCTTCGCCTGGTATGAGCACAACCGTGACCAGGAATGTGTAAGAGGCCTTGATGTCCTGGCTATAAACCTGTCAGGAAGTTCCATCAACGACAACGGATTTCTGTCATTTATCAAGGCCGAGATCGGGAAATATAATGTTCCCCCGGAAGTTCTTTGTTTCGAGATTACTGAAACCGTCGCTATTGCAAATCTCCAGGCGGCATCCGCATTTATCCTGGAGCTGCGAAAACTCGGGTGCAGGTTTGCGCTAGACGATTTTGGCAGCGGTCTGAGTTCCTTCGCCTACCTGAAGAATCTCCAGGTAGACTACCTCAAGATAGACGGGAGCATTGTCCGTGATATCGATACGGATGAAGTCAATGCAGCCATGGTCAGTTCCATACATCAACTCGGGCGCACCATGCGCATAAAGACTGTGGCCGAATTCGTCGAAACAGATGCGATCCTGAAAAAGCTTGCGGACATCGGGATTGATTATGCGCAGGGCTACGGTATCGCAAGACCAGGACCCCTGAGTGGCCTGCAGGCAGTCGTGAAGCGGTCAGCGTAATTCTGCCGCAGCCATTGTGCTAGCGTGATTACACCCCGGAGAGGGGGTTTGCCGGTTTTATCCGGCATGCGTCCGGCAATGCCAGTAACAGTACAATTGTTTCAGGCAGTCCAGATGCACAGGACCAATGCAGCCGGCATGAATTCAATATGCAGCAGCACGACCGCTGTTACGGCAAAGTTTGCAGGCATGGCTGCCTCCTCGTGTCCGTATTCATATCACCAGCGGTGCTTCAGTCAGCAGGGCAGCCTGTTCTCGCAGGACAAGTATGTGGTCTTCCCAGTAGCGTGATGTATTGAACCAGGGAAAGGCCCGGGGGAAGGCGGGGTCGCTCCAGCGGCGGGCCAGCCACGCGGCATAATGCATGATGCGTAGCGTGCGCAGTGGCTCAATCAGGCGCAGTTCGCGGAAGTCGATATCGAAAAACTGCTGGTAGCCTTCAATAATATCAGCCAGCTGGGCCTGCATTTCATGCCGTTCGCCTGATATAAGCATCCACAGGTCCTGGATCGCCGGACCCGTGCGGCAGTCATCCAGATCAACAAAGTGTGGTCCCGCTTCTGTCCAGAGGATGTTTCCCGCGTGGCAGTCACCGTGGATACGGATTCTGCGGATATTTCCTGCTTCGGCAAATATGTCGGTAATCTGCAGCAGCAGGTCATCTGACAGGGTGCGATAGGCGGTTTCAAGGTGCGCGGGTATAAAATTGTGCTCCAGCAGGAATCGGCGTGACTGGTGTCCGTGACTGTCTATATCAAGTCCGGGCCGGTGCCTGAATTTGCCCGTCGCACCGATCGCGTGCATGCGTGCAAGGATCCTGCCTGTCCACTGCCTGGCTTGCTGCGTGTCCAGTTCGGGCCAGTAGCCACCCTGGCGAGGATACACTGCGAAGCGGTATCCTTGGTAATGCTGCAGGGTGGTCGCGTTGATCTCCAGGGGTGCGACAACCGGGAGTTCCTGGTTTACCAGTTCCAGCGAGAAGCTGTGTTCCTCGAGAATTGCCGCGTCTGTCCAGCGCCCGGGCCGGTAGAATTTTGCAATGACGGGGGTTCCCGTTTCAATGCCAGCCTGGTAGACACGGTTCTCATAGCTGTTCAGTGCGAGCAGGCGGCCATCTGTTTGCAGGCCGCAGCTGTCAATGGCATTCAGCAGCGTGTCGGGAAGCAGTTCCGAATAATCGGCAGGCTCACGGCTTCTATCCTTGTCCATTTGTATGCCGGGTTCCGGTGTGGTTTGCAGTCGTCCGGGAAAATGACGCTGCCTGCATGGTAACCCATCCAGGGGTAATCGCCCGCCTGTTTTATCAATGTCGGGTCACAGGGCATCTCATTGCCTGCTGTTACTGATTTCCTCGTAGGCAGCCTTGATCTTCTGCGTCTTCTCAGTGGCAAGTTTTACCATTTCGTCAGGTAGCCCCTTGGCGATAAGCTTGTCAGGGTGATGCTGACTCATAAGACGCCGGTAGGCCTTTTTGACATCTGCATCAGTCGCGGCCTTGCTGACACCGAGGATCTCATAGGCCGCATCCAGGCTATGCCCGCGGCGCGCGGGTTGTTCACTGGCCCCCGTGAACTTGAATAGCTGCTCGATTGCCGCATGATCAAAGCCGAGTTCCTGGCCAATGAAAAAGATGATTTTCCTTTCTGCGCTGTGCAGCCGGCTGTCTGCCATGGCAACGGCAATCTGGATTTCAATGAACATCTGCACCAGGTTGCGTCTGCCATGACACTCATGCCTGAACTGCATGAGCACATCATGCAGTGGGAACTCCGCCTTCTTGCCCTCGTTGAACAGCTTGATGGCTGCGCGGCGTTGCCGGGAGTCCAGCTGCATGCGCGCCATGATTGCTTCAACGGTTGATATTTCAGCACTGCTGACACTGCCGTCGGCCTTGGCAATGTGCCCCATAATGGAAAAGCTTGCGGTGAAAAAAGCGGCCTGGACCCGTTCCTGCTGGCCAACATCATATGCTGCATGTTCGTCTGTTACGCGTATGCCCCGGTCAAAGTTGCGGCCAAGTGCCGCGCCCAGCAGTGCCCCCAGTGGCCCTCCAAACATGTAGCCGAGTGTTCCGCCCAGCAGTGTACCCCACCAGGCCATTACACCGGCAACCGTCCGAATGTGCGCACATCGATAACGGATTGAGATCCGAGTCTATACATGCAATATTGTTTCCTGCTTACTTGAATACCGGCAATGGTGTGGTGATGTGCCAGGCGTCTTGCTCGGTATCGTATCGCCATACCTGATTGTCAGTCACTGAGGTCAGCTTGAGGGTGTCTTCATCGTAATAGGATATCTTTACAGTAATGTAGACTAACGACTCATCGTCCGATGGGACGGTGTTGAGAACATCGTATCCGGTGATCTTGATACGTTTCAGCTTGGCCGGGTCAGTAGCGGGGGCGGGCTCACCTTCATATCTCCGCAGGCTGTTAGCGGCAGGAAAGTCTGCCCAGCGCATGGCACTCTCGTAAAAATAAAGCGATTGGTCCAGGCTGATTGTTTTCTTGCTGTCGTCGATAGCGGCACAGGCCTGCAGCAGGAGAGCAGTCAGGAGTAGGACGGTGATCCGGTTCATGGTGAGTCCTGGTCGGGAGATGCGAGTCATGCAGGGGCATTATAACCGACCAGCGGTGTTTGCATAACGGGCCTGGCAGCCCGCTGCGTGGCGAGCAGGGCGCAGCATGATCTGACCGGCCTTGCTCCAGGGAGCTACCTTTCCGGAACGGGCCTCCGCGTAAGCCAGCTCACGGCTTCAGGGCTGTCGACTGCTCCGGGTAACCGACTTCATCAGGCGTTCAATATGCCGGGTAATGGAGTCGCGTGCCAGGCCTGCCGCTTGCCAGGCATCTTCCATCTGTTTTACTCGGCCAAGGTAGCGGTCAAGTTCGGATTTGAGCGCAGCCAGTTCCTTCTCCAGGATGTCGACCCGCTGTTCTGCAGTATCACGTGCCTGCAACGCTGCGTCTTTTTCCTGCAGTATTTCCTGCGAAACCGGGTGGGCGGCTGTCTCGTCAGCGGAATTGTTGCCGCCTGCGGGTGCCGGCATGTCCAGTGAGGCATGGGCGCTATCACTCGGCTGCATATCCGAGAATAGCCCTAGAATGTCTGACGGCACACCCTTGTTCAGCCCGCCTTCAAGGACACTCACATCCAGGCCGCGCTGGCTTAGCAGGAATGCGGCTGCCGCGCTCCTGCGCCCGGTATCACAATAGACGATATATTTTTTCCCCGGTACCAGGATGGGCGCCTTGTCACGGATCATTGCCAGCGGTACGTTGATGCTGCCATCAAATGCGTAGTTCGCATGTTCTTCCTGCAGCCGCACGTCGAGCCAGATATCGCCTTCCCTGACGGACTCCATGGCCAGGTCATAGTCAATGTAATGCAGCAGCGGTTTTTTCAGCAGTTCAACGAAGTCCTGCTTTGACAGGCGCATCAGTGTGCCATCGGTCAGCATGGTGATAGTGGCATTGCGGGGATTGTCGGATACCAGCGCCTCTTCGCCGAAACAGTCGCCGTCAGAGAGTTCCGCCAGGGGAATGTCCCAGCCCTTTCCGGATGCCAGGCGGGTAACCGAACAGCGGCCTTCACGTATGATATAAAAATAATCACCGCTGTCTCCCTGTTGAATAACAACCTCGCCTTCCTTGACGGGGACAGACTGAAGTTTCTGCAGCAGTTTCTGTATATCCGTTGGCGTCAGCTTGATGAATGCTTCTGACTGCAGCATGCGGGTCAACCAGTCCTTGCCGCTGTCGGTACTGGTCTTTACCGGACCGGACTCCTGAGACTGATCGAGTGTCAGCATGACATCGAGCAGTGTGGAATCAATGCTCGCAATAACGGCCTTGCTGGCTGCGCGGGCCGTGGTGATGCGTGGCTGCTGGTTGGCAATCGGATAGCGCGCCGGTGTGGTCCCTGCAGAGACGACACCTGTAACCCTGCCATTCGCATCGATGAAATTGA
The DNA here is from genome assembly GCA_050116715.1 of Gammaproteobacteria bacterium. Lineage (GTDB taxonomy): Bacteria > Pseudomonadota > Gammaproteobacteria > UBA9214 > UBA9214 > UBA9214. The sequence goes on along the minus strand of JASFOC010000017.1, from coordinate 701 downwards.
TAACGCCATCCAGCAGGTAGATGGACTTGTTGTCCCTGTCACCCTCGCCGAACAAATAGCTGCCGGCACTGATATCCTCGATTGCCAGGCTGCCCGTTATTTCCCGGTAGCGATCTTCGGTGAGGCCGTTCAGGGGAATGAGATCGCGCAGTATATCTTTCCCGCTGAACCTGTTTCCCTGCTGCTTGTGTGTATTCATGACGATACCTGTCTATGTTGCCTGTTCGTGCTGTCCCGGACCCGGGTTTTCAATGAATGTATCGGCGCACTCCGGTTTTTATTCACGGTCCGCACAGTCTGTCGACGTGAACAATATAATCTTCTGAATTATCTAGGGAAAAATGACGTTATCCCGGTGGCTGCCGGCAATGCTGGCTGGTGATTAATTGCCATTCTCGACGTGTGCCGATGGCATGTCTGCGACCTGTTGCACAATACGGTAGCCGTTCGTTGCCGGGATCAGTCACAGTATGTATAGAGGTGTTGGCTGACCGGTAAGGCGGCTGACAATTCATCTTGGTGCTGTGCTGGAGCTTGGCAGGATGTTCTGCAGGTAGGCGGGACCACCCAGTTGTGACATCTGCTGCAGGATATGATCGCGTCTGGACAGAACATACTCCGATGGCCTGTCAGCATGGTAGCGCAGCGGGTTGGGCAGTATCGCTGCAATCAGCGCGGCCTGTTCCGGTGTGAGTGTCCTC
>JASFOC010000016.1:0-12965 GCA_050116715.1 Gammaproteobacteria bacterium | reverse complement strand
GGCCTATTCCGGCAAGCCGATCACCCTGCTGGTTGGCCTCGGTCTCGACGGCAGGATCACCGGTCTGGAAATCACGCAGCATTCCGAGCCTATCCTGGTCGTGGGGGTGTCGGAAAAGGATCTGCAGCACTACGTCGAACAGTATCGCGGTGTATCGGTACAGCAGCGTGTCAAGATCGGCGGTTCACCACGCGACGGCTACGTGACCATTGACGGCATTACCGGTGCCAGCATCACCGCCATGGTCATGAATGCCACGGTGATGAAAGCGGCGTCGAAGGTCGCGGAGTCCCGCGGCCTGCCGCGCCGGCCCGCGGCGGAGGCAACCCGCTCAAGCGGTGCTGGCGAAGAAAGCAAACAGGCAGCCGGCGAGGCTGGGCAGGAAGCGCCGGTGTGGTGGCTGGGCGAGACCAGCGAGCCATTCTGGGTCGGCGTGTGGCGGGAGCGCTGGTGGCAGATTGCCCTGCTGTGTGTCGCGCTCGCTGTACTCACCTTTATCCTGCTGTTCCAGGACTGGCTGACACGCCGGCCCGGGACGCTCAGGATCGTGCGCACCGGCTTCCTGCTGTTTACCCTGGTCTTCATCGGCTGGTATACGCTGGCACAGCTCTCGGTTATCCATGTGCTGACCTTCATCAACGCCATCCTGCACCAGTTCTCCTGGGAATCCTTCCTGGTAGACCCGCTGATCTTCATCCTGTGGGGGTTCGTGGCGCTTACCCTGCTGCTGTGGGGGCGCGGTGTCTACTGTGGCTGGTTGTGTCCCTTCGGTGCGTTGCAGGAATTGCTGCACCAGCTGGCACAACGCCTGGGCATCCCGGAATACCGGTTTCCGGACGTGGTCCACGAGCGGCTCACTGCCCTGAAGTACGTCATCTTCGTGGCCCTGTTCGGCCTGTCGCTGCAGTCCATCGGTCACGCGGCCAGGGCGGCCGAGGTGGAACCCTTCAAGACGGCCATTGTGATGCACTTTGACCGTGACGGGATTTTCCTCTGGTATGCGCTCGGCCTGCTGTTGATTGCCGTGTTCAACCGCAAGTTCTTCTGCAAGTACCTGTGTCCGCTGGGTGCCGCGCTGGCCATACCCGCGCCGCTGCGCATCTTCGACTGGCTGCGGCGGCGCAAGGAATGCGGCCGTCCCTGCCAGATCTGCGCCATACAGTGCGAGGTACAGGCCATACGCCCGACCGGTGAGATCAATCCCAATGAATGCCACTACTGTCTTGATTGCCAGGTAACCTACTGGGATGATCACCGCTGTCCACCGCTGTCGGAGAAGCGCATTCGCAAGGAGAAGAGCCGGGCCGCGCTGGAACGCATCAGAAAAAAAGAAAATAATTAATTTAAACCATAGGGATATGAGCCTCCCGCGATTTCTGGCAGTCACAAATTGACCTAGGTTAAGGTGACTCATTCTGACATCGGTAGGATGCAATCAGGAATTCGCCCAGGAGGAGAGGAACATGAAGAGATCTACTGTTTTTCGTCTGACACGTCTCGCAGCGATCGGCGTGTTGTCAATATCCGCGGCAGGCGCTTTTGCCGCCACGGGTTCCGAGCATCCGGGAACCACCCCGGGAGAACTGCGCTACAAGGGTGCACCCGTGCCCATGCAGGAATCAAAGGATGTGGTAACCCCCGGTGCCCCGGCACTGACCGAGGCCGAGTTTGCGAAGGCCAAAAAAATCTACTTTGAACGTTGCGCGGGTTGCCACGGCGTGCTGCGCAAGGGTGCCACCGGCAAGCCGCTGACACCGGATATTACGCTCGGGAAGGGGACTGATTACCTGAAAGTCTTCATCAACTACGGCTCCCCGGCCGGTATGCCCAACTGGGGAACCTCGGGTGAACTCAGCGAGGATGAAGTGGTACTGATGGCGAAGTACCTGCAGCACGAACCGCCGATCCCGCCCGAGTTTGGCATGCAGGAAATGAAGGCGACCTGGGAGGTGCTGATTCCCCCGGAAGACCGTCCCAAGAAGAAGCAGAACAACTACAACCTGGACAACATCTTCTCCGTGACCCTGCGTGATAGCGGCCAGATCGCGCTGATCGACGGTGACTCCAAGAAGATTATCAACATCGTCGACACCGGTTATGCCGTGCATATCTCGCGCTACTCCACCTCGGGCCGCTACCTGTACGTGATCGGCCGTGATGCCCTGGTCAACCTCATCGACCTGTGGATGGAAAAGCCGGACAACGTCGCCGTCATCAAGGTCGGTCTGGAGGCGCGCTCCGTGGAAACCTCCAAGTACGACGGTTACGAGGACAAATACGCCATCGCCGGCTCCTACTGGCCGCCGCAGTACGTGATCATGAAGGGCGACACCCTGGAGCCGCTGAAGATCGTCTCTACCCGCGGTTACACCGTGGATACCCAGGAGTATCACCCGGAACCGCGCGTGGCGGCCATCGTGGCCTCGCATGAGCATCCGGAATTCATTGTCAACGTGAAGGAGACCGGCAAGGTCCTGATGGTCAATTATGAGGACATCGAGAACCTCAAGGTGACCACGATCGGGGCTGCCCGCTTCCTGCATGACGGCGGCTGGGATTCCACGCACCGCTATTTCATGACGGCAGCGAACAAGTCCAACAAGGTCGCGGTGATCGATTCCAAGGAAGACACCCTGACTGCACTGGTCGATGTCACGGAGATTCCGCATCCCGGCCGCGGCGCCAACCTGGAGGATCCGGAATACGGTCCGGTCTGGGTGACCAGCGCACTGGGTAACGAAAATGTCACGGCCATCGGTACCGACCCCGCGGAAAACCCGGAGCACGCCTGGAAGGTGGTGCGTACGCTCAAGGGCCAGGGCGGCGGTTCGCTGTTCGTGAAGACCCACCCGGAGTCGAAGAACCTGTGGGTGGATTCCCCGCTGAATCCGGACACCAAGATCAGCCAGAGCGTCGCCGTCTTTGACGTCGACAACCTCGACAAGGGCTTTGAGGTGCTGCCGATTGCCGACTGGGCCGGTATCAAGGGTGAAGGGCCCAAGCGCGTGGTGCAGCCGGAGTACAACAAGGCCGGTGACGAGGTCTGGTTCTCGGTGTGGAGCGGCAAGGAAGAGGAATCCGCGATCGTGATCGTGGACGACAAGACCCGCAAGCTGAAGGCCGTGATCAAGGACAAGCGCCTGATTACGCCGACCGGCAAGTTCAACGTGTATAACACGATGCACGATATCTACTGACACGGCTGGTCCCGAACCGGGGAGGGACGCGACGTCTCTCCCCGGTTTTGTCTCAAAGCTGTGCTGATGACGGTGAATTGAACAGGAGGCAGATGGCATGTTGAAGCTTTTCACAATGCTGCTTACCCTGGTGATTTCCTGTCCCGCCACTGCCCTGGCGGGAGCGCCCGATGCCGGTCGGCAGGCTCAGCTGCTCTACCTTCTCAAGCATGATTGCGGTTCCTGTCACGGCATGACCCGCAAGGGAGGGCTGGGTCCGGCGTTGCTGCCGGAGAACCTGCATGACTTCCCGCCGGAATTCCTGGTGACAACCATCCTGGATGGTCGTCCGGGGACACCCATGCCACCGTGGAGAGGCGAGCTCTCTGAAGCGGACGCCCGCTGGCTGGTCGAGGCATTAAACCGTGGAGAGGGCCTGTGAAACTGCCCGGAAGAAAAGAAGGGAAAGGGGGCAGATCCCTTTTTCATTTTCTCCACGTGTCAATGACCGTTCCCTTGAGGATGATGAAAAAGGGATCTGACCCCTTTTCCTTCCTGCTGCTGGTTTTTTTCTGCAGCTTTTACGGGATCGTGAACGCAGAATGCCTCGTGCGTGGCACCGGTGACCTGGGGATCGTCATCGAACGGGCCAGCGGCAGTGTACAGGTGGTGGATACCACCGCAAAAACCAGTCTGTTCCGTGTCGAGGGGCTGGGTGACCTGTCACATGCCTCCGCCGTATTTTCCCGCGATGCACGTTACGCCTATGTCTTCGGGCGCGATGGCGGGCTCTCGAAAATCGACCTGCTCTGCGGCAGCCTTGTGAAGCGCGTGGTGCAGGCAGGCAACAGCATCGGCGGTGCCATTTCGCAGGACGGCACGCTGGTGGCGGTATCCAATTATACCCCCGGCGGTGTGAAGGTCTTTGATGCGCAAACACTTGCGCAGGTGGCCGATCTGCCCGCCGCCGATGAGGCCGGCAGTTTGTCGAAAGTCGTCGGCCTGGTGGATGCACCCGGACAGCGCTTCGTCTACACGCTCTACGATGCCGGCGAGATCCGCAGCGTTGACATGCATGACCCCGACAAACCGCAGATGCAGCGCTTCCGTGATATCGGGCACCTGCCTTACGATGCCCTGATTACACCGGATGGCCGCTATTACATCGCCGGGCTGTTCGGTGAAGACGGCCTTGCCATGCTGGACCTGTGGCAGCCGCAGCAGGGCGTGCGGCGGATTCTGGATAACTACGGCAAGGGTGAGGAGAAGCTGCCGGTCTACAAGATGCCGCACCTCGAGGGCTGGGCAATCGCCGGAAGGCAGGCGTTCCTGCCGGCTGTGGGCAGGCATGAGGTCCTGGTCGTGGACAGCGACAGCTGGAAAGAAGCAGGCCGCATTGCCGTGCATGGCCAGCCCGTGTTCGTGGTGGCGCAGCCCGATGGTCGCCGGGTGTGGGTAAATTTCGCGCACCCGCTGAATGACACGGTGCAGGTGATCGATACCCGGTCACTACAGGTCATCCATACATTCAGGCCCGGCAAGGGCGTGCTGCACATGGAATTTACCCCGCGCGGTGAAGCCGTGTGGATCTCGGTGCGGGATGCCGATACGGTACAGGTCTATGACACCGCGAGTTTCAAACTGCTGGCGGAATTGCCGGCGGAAAAACCCAGCGGCATCTTTTTCACCTCGCGGGCACACCGCACGGGGCTGTAGCGATGGCAAAAGTGCACAAGGCGATTGCAACACGGGATGCCGGGAACGGGCAGGTATCCCTGCTGGGACCGGAGCCTGGCCTGACCGCGCTGGAGAAGTGCCTGCTGAACGAGTATCAGCGCGGTTTTCCGCTGTGCCCCGAACCCTATGCAGAGATCGCCGCGCAACTGGAGGTTTCCGAAGCTGATGTGATCCGGACGCTGGCATCCTTGCAGCGACGCGGTTTTATCAGCCGGGTGGGGCCGGTATTTGCGTCCCAGCGGGCGGGCGCCAGCACGCTGGCCGCGCTGGCGGTGCCGGACGACCGGCTGGAGTCGGTCGCTGACCAGGTCAGCGCGTATACAGAAGTCAATCATAACTACCAGCGCGAGCATGCCTGGAACCTCTGGTTCGTGGTTACCGCACCGGACCAGCAGCGCGTGGAGCAGGTGCTGGCGGAGATCGAGGCGGTGACCGGCCTCCCGGTGCTGAACCTGCCGCTGCAGCGCGCGTTCTTTATCGACCTGGGGTTCCCGCTATGGTGCTGAGCGACACAGATCGTGAGTTGATCGCGGCCATCCAGCAGGGTCTGCCGCTGGTGTCGCGCCCTTATGCCAGCGTTGGCGCGCAGCTTGGCCTCAGTGAAACGGAAGTCATTGCGCGGCTGGCTGAATTGCAGGGTGCCGGGATGATCAAGCGCATGGGCGTTGTTGTCAGGCACCGGGCGCTGGGTTACCGCGCCAATGCCATGGTGGTGTGGGATGTTCCTGACGAAGAACTGGAACGCGTCGGGCGCCTGCTTGCTGACGAGACCTGCGTGACCTTGTGTTACCAGCGTCCGCGGCGGTTGCCGGACTGGCCGTACAACCTGTTCTGCATGATCCATGGGCGCGAGCGCGATATCGTCCTGCGGCGGCTGGCGCAAATCATCGAATGTCACGGCCTGCAGGCCATTGCACACAGCGTGCTGTTCAGCAGCCGCAGTTTCAAGCAGCGTGGTGCACACTACGCGGAAACTGCGATGGGACAGCCGGCCCGGCGGCAGTCCTATGGATGACCTCGACCGCAGACTGATAAACCGCCTGCAGGATGGGCTGCCCGTGGAGCGGCGCCCGTTCGACGCGCTGGCGCTTGAGCTGGGGCTTGAGGTGCCAGCCCTGCTGGCCCGCATCCAGCTTCTGCTGGATGCCGGGACGCTGTCGCGTTTCGGTCCGATGTACAACGCGGAACAGCTGGGCGGCGCCTTGAGTCTGTGTGCCATGGAGGTGCCGGAGGAACGCTTCGAGCAGGTTGCCGGGCTGGTGAACGGGCACCCCGAAGTCGCCCACAACTATGCGCGTGAGCATCGTTTGAATATGTGGTTTGTCATCGCGACTGAGCAGGTGACGCAGGCTGGCGACGTTATCGCCGCTATCGAGCGGGAGACCGGCTGCAAGGTCTATGACATGCCAAAACAGCAAGAATTCTACATCGGCCTGAAGCTTGCGGTGTGAACATGCGAAACCGGGAACCCTGCAGGGAAAGAAGCATGGCTGACAGCGGTATTGATCCGCTGGACCGGCGGATCATCCTGGCGACCCAGGCCGGTCTGCCACTGGTGGAACAGCCCTATGACGCACTGGCGGCAGCGCTGGGTCTGGACGTGGACGAGGTGATTGCCAGGGTCCGTGCCATGCAGGCGCGTGGTGTCATTCGTCGCATAGCAGCGGTGCCGAATCACTATGCGCTTGGCTACCGTGCGAACGGCATGTCAGTCTGGAACGTGCGGGACGAACAGGTGCGCGCCATCGGCAGGCAGGTGGGTGCACTCGACTGTGTCAGCCACTGCTATCTGCGCCCGCGCCACCTGCCGGTGTGGCCCTACAACCTGTTTGCCATGGTCCACGGCAAGACGCGTGAGCAGGTGGCGGCCGAAGTCGAGGCAATCGCTGCCCTGCTTGGTGAGCATTGCCGTGGCCACGAGGTGCTGTACAGCACGCGGATACTCAAAAAGACCGGGTTGCGCATCAAGGTCGATTGAGGAACTATTGCTGCAGCAGGGACTCTGAGATAACAGGGTAGGTCCCTGCTGATTTTCCCTCGTATTCACAGGCGGTTCGCTCTCACCCGGAGGCAAAACAGGTCCGTTATGTTCCGAATCTCTCACTACATGCGTGAACTGGTGCAGCCGACGCCGCTGGGACCTGCACGCAAGCCTCCCGGTCCGGTTGTGATCTGGAACCTGATCCGGCGCTGCAACCTGACTTGCAAGCATTGCTATTCCATTTCGGCGGACATCGACTTCAAGGGCGAGCTGGATACCGGCGAGGTGTTCGCGGTCATGGATGACCTGAAGGCCTTCGGTGTACCGGTACTGATTCTGTCGGGTGGCGAACCCCTGTTGCGTCCGGATATTTTCGATATCTCGCGGCGTGCCCGGGACATGGGTTTCTATGTCGGGCTGTCAACCAATGGCACCCTGATCGATGCTGGCAATATCGATGCAATAGCCGCGGTCGGCTATGACTACGTCGGCATCAGTATCGATGGCGTGCGCGAGACGCATGACCTTTTCCGCCGCAAGGCAGGTGCGTTTGACGCTTCCTTGGCAGGCATCAGGCTGTGCCGGGAGCGTGACATCAAGGTCGGGCTGCGGTTCACCATGACCGAAGATAACGCGAACCAGCTGCCAGACATGCTGCAACTGATGCAGGATGAGGATGTGAACAAGTTCTACCTGTCACACCTGAATTATGCCGGTCGGGGTAACCGCAATCGTGACAGTGACGTGCAGCACGCCATCACCCGACAGGCCATGGACCTGCTGTTTGCTACGGCGCTGGCGCACGCGCAGCAGGGAGACGACCTGGAGTTCGTTACCGGCAACAACGATGCCGACGGGGCTTACCTGATCCAGTGGGTACGGCAGCATTTTCCTGAAATGGAGGGTCACCTTGCCGCAAAACTGGAACAGTGGGGCGGCAACAGCTCTGGCGTTAATATCTCCAACATCGACAACCTCGGGGATGTCCACCCGGATACATTCTGGTGGCATTACAGCCTGGGGAATATCCGGCAAAGACCCTTTTCAGAGATCTGGCAGGACACTTCCGATCCAATCATGGCAGGTCTCAAGGCAAACCCGCGGCGCATTAAAGGTCGTTGTGGATCATGCCGTTACTTCAATGTCTGTGGAGGAAATACGCGGGTCAGGGCACTGCAGTTGACGGGTGACCCATGGGCGGAAGATCCTGCCTGCTATTTGACTGATGCAGAAATTAAGCCTATTAATAGTTTCACGGACGAATATACTTATTCACTGATGAACAGATGAGTACCCGTTGATAATCAGGCAAGCAGGTGGTGGTAGCCCAAGTGAGCGACAAAATAATAAACATCGACAAGTCGGATGCTGAGAAAGCGGCTGACAAGAAGACCGGTCAGGGCGGTTTTAATGATGGCGATTCCATGGATCGTTTTGTCAGTGTCTTTGAATCCAGCGCACGGCGCTGGGAGCTGATTGTCTACCCGGCCATGCTGGCCTTTGTCGTCCTCGCCGCATACGGTTTCTTCCTGATCTATACCCTGAGCAAGGATATCCACACCGTGGCGCAGGGGATGGATCCCGAGATGGGCAAGCACCTGAGTCACATCTCCCAGAGCGTTATCTACCTTTCCGAGAATGTGCGCACCATGACGCGCCGTGTCTACCATATGTCCGAGTCAGTCGAGGAAATGTCCAGCAAAATGGACTCCCTCGACAATCTCGATCCGATGCTGGCCAGCATGCGTGGCATGAACGATTCAATGTACAACATGAATCACAGCATGCAGCTCATGTCTGTCAATACCGATGCCATGCGTTACGAAATGGGTGGTATGGGCGACAGCTTGCGACCAATGGGACGCATGAACAACTTCATGCCGTGGTGACGCGGCATTCCCGGTGCAGGATTTTTCTTGCCGCCATACTCTCCTGTTTAATCATCATTGCTGCCCGACCGGGTAACGCGGGTACGCTGCACTATTACACAGAGTTCAACGCCGAACAGGTTCCCTGGCAGGCACCTGAAGAAAAGAACTTCGAAGAAGTCTTCAAGAACTACGAGTTTTTTGCCATCGTTTATTCAAATGCCGGCAGGGACCTGGAGGTTTCCCGCTTCGTCAACGGCAGCGTGGCTGATATCAGCCACTGGCAGCTGCAGCCGGATGGCTCATTGCTTGCGCTTGACAGCAGCCAGCCGGCTGGGGGCAAGACAGCCCCGGACGCCGCGCGTCTGTACCTGCAGCACTGCGCAAATTGCCATGGTGCGGATCGTCTGGGCCTTGCGGGTCCTGCATTGCTGCCGGAAAATCTTGGCCGCCTGCGGCAGGCAGAGGCGGTGCAGGTCATCAGGGACGGCCGTCCAGCCACCCAGATGCCTCCTTTCGGCAAACAGCTTGATGCGGATGCGGTCGATGCCCTGGTGGACTACATTTTTACCCCGCCGCAAGTCGCGCCTTCCTGGGATAGTGAAGCCATACAAGCCTCACACGTGCTGTTGCATGCACCGGGCAGCCTGCCTGACAAGCCGAAGTTCAGTGCGGATCCACTGAACCTGTTCATGGTCGTCGAGGCCGGGGACCATCATGTCACGGTGCTGGATGGCGACAGCCTGGAGCCCGTTTATCGTTTTGCCAGCCGCTACGCCCTGCACGGTGGACTGAAGTACTCGCCGGATGGCCGCTACGTTTACCTGGCATCACGTGATGGCTGGATCAGCAAGTTCGACATCTACAACCTGACCCTCGTTGCCGAGATCCGGGTTGGGATCAACACCCGCAACGTCGCGGTATCGGGCGATGGCCGCACCGTGCTGGCAGGCAATTATCTGCCCGAAACGCTGGTACTGCTGGATGCTGCCGACCTGAGCCTGCTGCGCGTGATTCCTGTCGCTGACAGCGAGGGGACCGCATCCCGGGTCAGTGCCGTTTATCAGGCGGAACCACGGGCAAGTTTTGTGGCGGCCCTGAAAGATGTCCCCGAGGTGTGGGAGATCAGCTATGACCAGCCTGACTTCCCTGTGCGCAGGATACGGTTGCAGCGGGTTCTGGATGATTTCTTTTTCAATCAGGATTATAGCTTGTTGATCGGGGCCGATCGTGCGCAGAACGGCGGGCAGGTGATCGACCTGGACAGTGGCCGCCAGGTGGCTGAACTGCCACTGGATGGTATGCCGCACCTGGGTTCGGGCATCATCTGGGAGTATCAGGGCCACCCGGTGATGGCGACACCCAACCTGAAGCAGGGTCTGGTTACGGTGATCGACATGGACAGCTGGAAGGTCGTGAAGCAGCTGGAGACCCTGGGGCCGGGTTTTTTCATGCGCAGCCACGAAAATACCCCCTATGCCTGGACCGATGTGTTCTTCGGGCCGAACAAGGATGTCATGCATGTATTCGACAAGCGGACGCTCGAGATGGTGAAGACCATCAGGCCGGAACCCGGCAAGACCTCTGCGCATGTCGAATTTACCCGGGACGGACGTTATGCGCTGGTCAGTCTGTGGGAGATGGACGGCGCCCTGATCGTCTACGATGCCGCTACACTGACTGAGGTGAAGCGCATTCCCATGCGCAAGCCATCGGGAAAATATAATGTTTACAATAAAATAACTCGTTCGGCAGGCACCAGTCACTGAGTCGGGTTTATGGCAGCACGGATCCGTCCCGGTGCGTGCCTGTGTTGCGTCGCAGCGTCCGGGAATGCAAACCCGACCCTGCCGGTATGCGGGATGACACCAGCAAAGGCATCCGGCAGAATAAGAAAAGTGCGGAAAAATCCACATGATACGGGTCCCAGCGGCGCTGGTTTGTGGGCTATACTTGGGACCGAACCTGACAATTACTAGATAGAAGTCTAAAAAAGGAGAGTAGTTATGTCATTGAAAGTACTTCTTGTTGCCGGATTTTCAACCTTGATGGCGCTATCGTCGGCACAGGCTGCCGATGAAACCGCAGCCGCGGCATCAAGTGAAACAACTGCCGAAGCACCTGCCAAAGCAGCCGCTGAAGCACCCGCTGAAGCGGCTACAGAAGCACCGCCAGAAGCCGCTGCAGATAAGGCTGCTGAAGCGGCTCCTGAAACGCAGCCGGCGGCAGCTGCACCAAGCCCGATGGAAGAGCGCATCAGGGCCTATCGTGAAGCCTTTGACAAGCGGCATGCGGAAATGGAACAGCGCCGCGAAGCGGCAAGACAGCGGCATGAAGAAATGCGCAAGGCGGCAGACAAGGAGCATGAAGCCATGCGTGCGGCCCAGCCGGGCATGACGCCTCCCCCGCCGGCGGCAGCTCCCGCAGATGAGCGCATGAAGGCCTACCAGGAAGAATCCGATGCGCGACGTGCCGAGGCAGAGAAACGCCAGGCTGAATCAAAGGCCCGATATGAGGCGCAGCGGCAGGCCCGTGAGGCGGCTGCATCAATGTCTCCGGAAGAACGCCGCCAGGCCTACAAGGAAGAATCCGAGGCACGCCGCGCGGAGATGGAACAGCGGCGCGCAGCGGCGCGTGAGCGTGCTGAGACATGGCGCGAGGCAGATGAGCTGACTTCAGAGCTTGAAAGTAATCCGCGCATGGAGGAATACCTGGAATGGCGCGCACGCCGTGATGCAGAACGTGAACTGCGGCGTGAGGCCTATCGCAAGCGCGCTGAGGAAAGAAAACAGCGTTACAGTGAAGAACTTCAGGCGAGAATCGAGAAGATGGAGCAGCGCGAGGCCGAACTTGCAGCCCAGCTCGAGAAGATGCACAAGGAAGCCGACGAGAGACGGCAGCAGTTGCGGGAGTATATGGATGCAATGCGGGACATGACGCCTGAGGAGCGCATGGCGTATGTGGAGGAACACAGGGATGAAGTATTCGGATCATCCGCTGAAGAGTGGCCGCGCGAATATCGTGCGCCTGCCCGTCCGCCCTGGACAGTGCAGCCGCCACGTCCGTACCCGTACCCTGCACCCTGATGATGGTGGGCGACCGGAACTGATTCGTCAGGTTACGTTTTGCGGGTATTGATGCTGCCGGTCAGGCTGTAAGCTCGAAGTCTTTCAGCCTGACCGGCAGACGACGCGATCCCCAGGTTCCTGGTGCTGCATCGAATATTCCACTGCAGGTCGTGCCACAGTTGCTGCATTTACCCTGCGCATCGAGCTTCCATCGGGTGATGTTGTACTGGGCGCGTCCAATCAGCTTCTCGCCACAAGCGTGGCAATAGGTGCTGCCTCCAGTCTCGTCGATTACATTGCCGGTATAGGCGTAACGTACGCCGTTACGCATGGCGGTTTCGCGTGCGCGTGTCAGGGTGGCTGCCGGGGTGGGTGGTCTGTCGAGCATCTTCCAGTCGGGGTGAAAGGCGGTAAAGTGCATGGGGACATCGGCGCCGAGTTCGCTGACGACCCAGCGCGTCATGGCTTCCAGTTCCGCCTGAGAATCGTTTTCTCCCGGTATCAGCAGGGTGGTCAATTCAATCCACACGTCTGTTTCGTGCTTCAGATACTGTAATGTCTCCAGCACCGGCTGCAGGTGTCCGCCGGTTATCTTCCAGTAGAATTCCTCGCTAAAGGCCTTCAGGTCGACATTGGCGGCATCGATGTATTTGAAGAACTCCCTGCGCGGTTCTTCACAGATATACCCGGCTGTAACAGCGACCGTTTTGATGCCGAGTTCATGGCAGGCGATGGCAGTATCAATGGCATATTCCATGAAAATGACGGGGTCGTTATAGGTAAACGCAACGCTGCGGCAATCCAGCTGCCGGGCAACGCTGGCGATGGTCCCGGGGCTGGCACTATCCGCCAGTGTGTCAATTTCGCGGGATTTGCTGATATCCCAGTTCTGGCAGAATTTGCATGCCAGGTTGCAGCCTGCGGTACCGAAGGACAGTACCGGCGTTCCCGGCAGAAAATGATTGAGGGGCTTTTTTTCAATCGGGTCGACACAGAAACCGCTGGACCTGCCATAGGTCGTAAGGACAATCTCTCCGTTACGGTTTTCCCGGACAAAGCAAAGCCCCGCCTGTCCCTCATGCAATTTACAGGCACGCGGACACACGTCGCACATGACACGGTTGTCATCCAGGGT
>JASFOC010000015.1:0-13162 GCA_050116715.1 Gammaproteobacteria bacterium | reverse complement strand
ATCGGGCCCGGGGCATAAAAATATTCGCTGCGGGCGTAATCGATGATTGCCGAGCCAGAACCGTTTTTATAGACTGGGCCGCCCCGTGCATTCAGCCGGCCGGCTGAGCCAGACGACTCGTCTCGTCCAGTGATACAGGTAATATCCATGATGCTTCCCGGTACCCCGGTCCCGCGGTCGCCGCGTGCGCTCGTCCTGACCCTCGTGCTCGGCGCCTGCAGCGCCGGCCTGTACGTCCTGCTGTTCCTGTTTTCTGACGAGCTGACCCGGCTTGCCAGCGCGAACCGGGACGGCCAGCATCAACTCTACGCCTTCATCCCGCTGGCCGTGGCACTGGTGTTCTCGCTGGTCCACGGCGCCTTCACCGGCCACTTCTGGGACCTGCTCGGTTTCCGGGCGAAGAAATAACCGGGGCCCGGCATGGACCACATGACATTCCAGTTCATCGACCTGACCTTCACCACGGTCCTGATCCTGTTCCTGGTCGGCTTCATCGGGGGCATGGTCAGCGGCTTCATCGGTTCCGGTGGCGCCTTCGTGCTGACCCCGGCCATGATGAGCCTCGGCGTGCCGGCCGCCGTTGCAGTCGCCAGCAACATGGCGCACAAGTTCCCCAAGGCGCTGGTCGGTGCATACAAGCGCAACAAGTATGGCCAGGTCGACATCAAGCTCGGCATCGTCATGGGCCTCTTCGCCGAAGCCGGGGTACTCACAGGCAAGCACCTGATGGTAGGCATCCGCGAAAGCTACGGCCTGGCAGGCACCAATCTCTATGTCTCGTTCATCTTCGTGGTCGTACTCGGCATCGTCGGCAGCTTCGTGCTGCGCGATGGCCTGCGCGAGAAGCACGGCGAGAGCACGCGCGAGGGTCCGCACAAGCCCGGGCCGCTGGCACAACGTATCCGCCGGCTGTACATCCCCGGCACCATGATTCACCTGAGAAGCATCGACGCATCGGTTTCCGTGCTGGTCATCGCCCCGCTCGGCTACGCCACCGGCCTGCTGGCAGGCACGATCGCGGTGGGCGGCTTCATCGGCGTGCCGGCGATGATCTACCTGCTCGGTCTGCCCGCGCTCATGGCCAGTGCGACCGAGCTGGTGATTGCCTTCGTCATGGGCATGGGCGGCAGCTTTTTTTACGCCCTGGACGGCTTCGTCGACATCCGCCTCTCCATGATCATCCTGGCCGGCTCGCTGTTCGGCATCCAGATCGGCGCCATCGGCACCACCTACGTCAGGGACTACGTCGTGAAGTTCGTGATGGCCGCCATCATGCTGCTGGTGCTGGTCAGCCGCTTCTTCTACATACCCGGCTACCTGTCCGACCTGGGCGCCGTTCCGAAGATCGCCGACGGTACCGTGCACCTGCTCGACAAGCTCGGTGAGGCAGCGCTTGCCTTTGCGCTGGTGTTCGGTGCCTTCATGATCATACGTGCCCTCGCGCAAGGCATGCGTGAACACCGCGTGGCGGAAGCGGCCGCCGCGCTCGCCAGCGCGGCGGCCGCGGCAGTGGTTGAACCGGCAGCGGTGCCGGAAGCTGCACCTGCGCCGGTACAGATTTCGCCGCTGGCGCGTTTCGAAAACTTCCTGGTCGCCAGCGATGGCTCCGAGTTCAGTGCCAGCGCGGTACGCGAGGCGATCGGCATGGCCCGCAAGTGCGGCGCAAAGCTGAACGTGATGTCGCTGGTGGCGACCGGCACGGAACATGCCGCGCTCGGCGATGCCGTGCTGAAGCAGGAGATGGATATGGCACAGGAAAACCTCGATGCCATCCGTACACAGGCCGAAGCGGCCGGCGTGTCCTGCGAGACCCACCTCATCCACGGCCTGAGCGTGGATCGCGAGATCACGGAGCTGGCGGAGCGGCTCAACATCGACCTGATCGTGATGGGGCGGCGCGGCCGTCGCGGCCTGGCGCGCATGATGCTCGGCCATGCGACGGCCCAGGTTGTCGGCATGGCGCACTGCAATGTCATGGTGATCCCGCGCACGGCACGCGTCGAGGGACGGCACATCGTCCTGGCGACCGACGGCTCGCGCTTCGCCGACGCCGCCGCAGTCACCACCGTCGGTCTGGCCCGCTTCTGCAGGGCCCGGGTGACAGTGGTGTCCGTCGCCTCGACCGCTACCGGCCCCGATAGCCGCGCCGAGGCCGAAACGGTGGTGCAGCGCGTGGTCGACCACATGCGCGATTCAGGGATCGACGCCGCAGGTATCGTGCTGGAAGGTCGCCCCGACGCGCTGATCGTGGCGCTGGCGAAGGAACGCAACGCCGACCTGATCGTGACCGGCAGCCACGGCCGCACCGGACTGGAACGCATCCTGCTCGGCAGTACCACCGAGCGCATCCTGAACGACACCAGCTGTGCCGTACTGGTGGTGAAGACCTGACCGCGGGCCGGGTACGCCGTGCCCGGTCCGCCCTGGCGCACTGTCACTGCAGGCGGCTGACCGGCCGGTCGCTCCGGCTTTCAGCAGGAACGCTTAATGCGCCTTTGGATTTGACCCGGCCTTTGCACCTGCAATTGAGCCGTCCAGGTTGGCCGGATTATGGCCCGGGTGATTTCCTTTGTGGGTTTTCCCTCCTGCTGCCGTGTTGCAGAGTGCATGAGCGGTAGCTGTCAATGCCGATTTCCATGCTGTGGCAGCGATTGCCAAACAGGGCCGATAAAACCTGCTGGCAGATGCGCAATCCCTGTTCTATGCTGCAGCACAGCATGTCTGGATCACGAAAGCCTGTCTCCCTGCGCCGCCTTGTCATTGTCCTCGGGGACCAGCTCGATCGTGACAGCACCCTGCTGAAGGACCTCGACGCTGCACGGGACATGGTCTTTATGGCAGAGGTTCGCGAGGAGGCAACACGCGTCTGGAGTCACAAGGCCCGCATTGCGCTGTTCCTCGCGGCCATGCGGCACTTTCGCGAGGATCTGCTGGCGCGCGGCCTGCCGGTCCACTACCTGGCGCTGCAGTCCCATGCCTACCCGTCACTGGCTGCGGCGCTCGCCGCCCTGCTGGAAGGCCACCGGCCGCGGCAGGTTATCATGCAGCGTGCCGGTGACTGGCGCGTGCAACAGTCGCTGGTCGAGACAGTTGCGCGGACCGGCCTGGTTCTGCAGGTTGTCGAGAGCAGCCGTTTTCTCATCACGCCTGATGATTTTCGTGCCTGGCTGGGTGACCGCAAACAGCCGCGCATGGAACATTTCTATCGCTTCATGCGCAAGCGCCGGGGTGTCCTCATCGATGGCGGGCAACCGCTTGGCGGCAAGTGGAACTACGATGCCGAGAATCGGCGGGGCTTCGGCAAACAGGGGCCGGGGATGTTGCCGCTCCCGCCGGCGTTTGCACCGGATGCCATTACCCGCGAAGTGCTCAGGCTGGTTGAACGCGAATTTCCCGGCCACCCCGGTGAGTTGGCGGAATTCGATTGGCCTGTCACGATCGACGCGGCGGAGATGGCACTCGCGGATTTCATTGCACAGCGGTTGCCACACTTCGGTAGCTACCAGGATGCCATGTGGACAGCACAGCCATTCCTGTATCACTCGCTGCTCTCCAGCAGTTTCAACCTGTCACTGCTGGATCCCTCGCGGGCAATCAGCATGGCCGCCACCGCTCTGGCAGACGGCGCTGCACCCCTTGCGGGCGTCGAGGGTTTTATCCGCCAGCTGCTTGGCTGGCGCGAGTACATGCGCGGGATCTACTGGGCGCGCATGCCCGGGTACGCCGACGCTAACGCACTTGGTGCAGATGCGCCGTTGCCGGAATTCTTCTGGAGCGGCGCGACCGACATGCACTGCCTGCGTGAGACGCTGGAGCAGACATTGCGCTACGGTTATGCCCACCATATCCAGCGCCTGATGGTAACCGGCCTGTACTGCCTGCTGCATGGCGTGCGACCGCAGGCGGTGCATGAATGGTACCTGGCCATCTATGTGGATGCCGTTGAGTGGGTGGAACTGCCCAATACCCTGGGGATGTCCCAGTATGCAGATGGGGGTTATCTGGCTTCCAAGCCCTATGTGGCCTCCGGGGCCTACATCAACAGGATGAGCAATTACTGCACCGCCTGCCGTTACGATCCGGCCTGTGCCACAGGCGATTCAGCCTGCCCTTTCACAACACTGTACTGGGATTTTCTGCAGCGCCATGCGCACAGGTTTTCCAGTCACCCGCGGACGGCGCTGCAGTGGCGCAACCTGGGGCGCAAGGATACGGCGGAATTGAAAGCCATCCGGCGCCAGGCAGAGCGGATACGCGTAACCTCGGGTTCCGCAGCGCATGGCAGCAGCGGGTAAGGCTTGCAGGTCATCGGCGGGTTTGTTCAGACATCCCTGTTCTTCAGCATGGCAAGGGATTTCCGGTGATGCGATTGGTATCCGGCCGGCTGACTGCAGCAGCTGATTATTTCGATGCCATGTCCTGCTTCGCCTCCTGGCGGACTATTTCTTCCAGCGCGAGCCCGGTCAAGCCATGAAGGGTACGCCACAGGTAATAAAAGATCGCCAGCATCATCAGCATGGACGGAATGGCAATCATCGGGTAACTGAGCAGGGTCAGCTGTCCAAGCTGTTCGTTGAACGCAGCGCTGCCCGACGGGCTGGTAACAATCCACCTGGCGAGGATGTAGTTCATCACGGCTGAGAAGAAAAACGTCCCGCCCAGCAGGTAAGTGGCATGCAACAGGCGGGTCTCAAACATCCCGGTACGGCCAAGTTTGTCGAGTTCCTGTCCGATCCTGTCGACATTCAGAATCCTCGGGTTATAGAGCAGGGTCTTGATCAACGGGTAGCGGGTTTGCGTGGAGACCAGTACCGCGATGCCAATCAGTCCGGGAATTGCCGCTTCCTTGACTGCCAGCCACCGGGTGTCCAGTTGCAGCAGGCCGATGCCGCCGGTAAGCAGCACACTGATTAACCCGAGCAATGCAATAAAATTGAATTTCCTGTATTTCAGAAGTTCGTACAGACCCCAGCTCACAGGAAAGGCCAGCGCAACGACCAGGGCGGTGGTCGCGCCAAGGGCATCATCACCGCTGAACTTCATCAGCAGTATGGACGGAATAACAATGCTGACCAGCAGGTCAGCCAGTGGGCGTGGCTTATGCTCAGGCGATTTCTGTGTGGTCGTAACGGCGGGTGTGGTCATACTGTGTCTTCCGTGAGGGAGGGTTACAGGCGTGTGACCGGACGGTCATCCCTGATCCAGCGGGCGATGCCATCGCGAACGTTGTAAACTTGTGAATAACCCATTTTTTCTACCAGGTGGCGTGCCAGTGTACTGGTTCGGCTACCGGTGCGGCAGATCAGGACCACCGGGTCCTCCCTGCCCACATCAGCGGTGAAACGCTGCATGAAATCGGGCGCTACACGCCCGCCATCATCCACAAAGGTCAGTAGCCGGCTGTTTGCAACCACACCGGTCTGGCGCCACTCGTCCGGGCGGCGTATGTCATAAACAGGGATGCCCTGTTCGAGCAGGGTTTGCAGCTGCTCATTATCCAGGTTGCTGTAAGGTGGTTCGGCGCAGCCTGACAGGGCGACCCCCAGCAGGACAATTCCAGATAATCGGGAAATCATGGTCATATCAGTTGGCCGGTTGCTGGCGCAGACGCTGTTTGTGGTCCAGTCTGTGGCGCGAGTTGAGTGTATGGCAGACAGCCAGCGCGGGTGCGTAGAACGCAGTGCACGCCTGGTATGGCAGAAGGTCAGTTTTGTTGCGGCAAACCAGGTCACGTATGCACCAGGCCAGCGAAAAGGCCGGCACCAGCAGCAGCGCCTGAACGACGCTGGGGTGCGCCATGCCGTCCGGTCCTGCCAGGAGCAGCGCAGGAACAGCCAGGGTGATCAAGCATAGTGTCAGCATGCTGAGTCTTGGAGTGTCGGTCATGGTTCTCTCTTTGTCCTCGCAATGGTGTTTTCTCAGGGGCCGTGCCGGTGCTGTGCCACAGTGCCAGCCACAGCGTTTTGCACCAGCGGCGTTTTCTGTGCTCCGATTTCCTCGTGTAGTGCCAAAAGTTCGATATGCAGATCAGTCGATTGTCACCTGCGTGGTCTCATTCACCAGGCCTTGGTGCATTGCTGCCACGCATTGACGCTGCTAGCAAGGCTCCAACGGATTTCTCACGGGCTCATCGGTGCAGCGTCCATACAACTGCTGCTATCATAGCGGCGAGGTCTGGAATTTAATATTCGAATAGAATACGTTAATACATCGAAAATATTGATGTCATGTGAAACCTGGTGAAACCTGGACGCAAGCTGTTTGCAGGCTGGCTCGTTCCCGGTGTTCATTCGTTTAGGGAGCGTCCGGTTAATTAAGTCGTCATACCGGCGTATGCCGGGCAGAAGCACGCAGCGCGTTGAACACCCCCGGCGCGTGGCCCGCAGGGTGAACGCAGCGGATCATCAGTCACAGGTTGAAGGCAAGCCCATGGATTCCAGATTGACGCTTGACAATTGCTTCGTCATTGTTCCAGCGCCTGCATCCCTGCAGGCGTGCGCTTCGCCTGGAATGATGCACTGATCTGAGGCTCCTGAGTGGCATATCGACCAACCTGGAACTGAATAGATGAATAATTCCACACGACCGCGGTGCCGGAAATTCGCGCTGCTGAATATCGTGGCACTGACGTGGTTGCTGGTCGCTGGTTGCATGCTGGCGCCTCCTGCCCCGGATGCTGCAACTTCAAGTGTGTCCTCCGGTGTTGCGAAGGCAGCAGAAGCGGGCGCTGGTTATGCACCGATTACCACTTTCTCGATTGTTGCCTATGACCCCGGGACCGGCGACTATGGCATCGGCGTTCAATCGAAGTATTTCGCGGTCGGCGATGTGGTCCCCTTTGCTGCAGCTGACACCGGTGCCCTGGCAACCCAGGCACGAGGTAACATCCTGCATGGTCCGGAGGGTCTCGAGTTGCTTGCCGAGGGCGTGCCGGCGGAAGAGGTTATTCACAGCCTGATCGATAAAGATCCTCTGAAAGAGGGCCGGCAGCTAGGTGTCATTGATGCCACCGGCCAACCGGCAACCTACACAGGCAGCGACTGCCTGCCCTGGGCCGGTGGCAAGGTGGGTAGTCATTACACAGTACAGGGTAACCTGCTGGCCGGTCCGCAGGTAATCGAAGCGATGGCTGCAACGTTCGAGGCCGCACCGGGCGATCTGGCGACGCGCCTGGTTTATGCACTGGCTGCCGGGCAGGCTGCCGGTGGAGATGCCCGTGGCCGCCAGTCGGCCGCGGTGCTGGTCGTCCGCAAGAATGCCGGTTACCTCGGGCTGACAGACCGTCACATCGACCTGCACGTGGAGGACCACCCGACACCGATACGCGAACTCAAGCGGCTGCTCGATATTCGCCACGCGCAGCTGGCAGCGGTGCAGAGCCAGGACTTGCTGGAGCAGGCCAGACAGGCGGGTCCGAAGGATCGGCCAGGACTGGTCAAGGAAGCACGGGAGGCCGCAGAGCGTGGCCTGGACTTTTTCCGCGGCGATGACCAGCTGTGGTGGCTGGTTGCCCGGACAAGATGGCTGGACGGTGATTTCGATGCGGCAGTCGAGGCCGGACAGGCCGCGCTATTGCTGAGCCCATCCTGGCCGCGCCTGCCGGAGCAGACCCGTATTGAACTGGGATTGTCACCTGAACTGGTCAATGCGCTACGGCACGATCAGGCATTTTCCCGTCTCTGGGACAGCCTGGCCGTCACGGGGAGCGTGCAGTGACCGATGCAGACCAACCTGCAGCTGGCAAACCACTGACCCGCCCGGACGGCCAGGACGCTGATAGCGGCAGGCACCGGCGCCGGACGCCCGGGCTTGCAACCCAGGTGCTTTTGGGGCTTGGCCTTGGCGTCGTCGCGGGCATCGTGTTCGGTGAATGGATGCGACATCTGCAGGTCGTCGGTAATGTCTTTGTCGGTCTGTTGCAGATGACCGTGCTGCCGTACATTGTGGTATCGCTGATCGCCAGTCTTGGTCGCCTGACCTATCGCGAGGTGCGCTTGCTGGCGAGCAAAGGTGGCATGTTCATTCTGTTGTTCTGGCTACTTGCGGTGCTGGTCGTGCTGGGTATGGTGATCGGCTTTCCAGACTGGGAGTCGGCGACTTTCTTCAGCACCAGCCTGATAGAAGAGCGCGAGGCGTTCAACCTGGTCAAGCTGTATATCCCGGCGAATCCGTTTTCGTCTCTGTCCAATGGCATCATACCGGCCATCGTGCTGGCCTCGCTCGCCGGGGGCCTGGCGTTGATCGCGGTGCCGGACAAGGGCTACCTGCTGAAAAACTTCGATCTGGCTGCCGACGCCATCATGCGTATTGCCCAGTTCATCGTGCGGCTGGCGCCAATCGGCGTGTTCGCGCTGGTCGCGTCGACTGCCGGCACCCTGAGCATCGAGGAAATGGGGCGCCTGCAGGTCTATCTGCTGACCTACATCGGTGCCGCGCTGCTGCTGAGTTTCTGGGTACTCCCCGGGCTGGTCGCGGCAATGACGCCGATCCCTTACCGGCGTGTGCTGTCCGGAACCCAGGATGCCCTGATTACGGCATTTGCGACCTACAATCTGCTGATCGTGCTGCCGCTGCTGTCCGAGCGGATCAAGGAGATGCTTGATGAGGTCGAGATGCTCGACCATGACACCGGCAGCGCAGCCGACCTGATCGTCCCGATCAACTTCAACCTGCCGAACCTCGGCAAGCTGCTGGCGCTGGGCTTCATCCCGTTCGCCGGCTGGTTCGCCGGTGCGCCGATCGCGGCCGAGCAGTATCCACAGTTCCTGACCTCCGGGCTGTTCAGCTTCTTCGGTGAGGTAGTCGTCGCACTGCCGTTCCTGCTTGACCTGATGCACATCCCGGCAGACACCTTCCAGATTTTCCTGGCCGTTGATCAGTTCAGCGGACGCTTCGGCACGTTACTGGCCGGCATGCATACCGTGGTGCTCGGGTTGCTGACCGCGGCCGCAGTCAGCGGGCGGTTGCGGGTTAGCTGGTTGAAGCTCGGTCGTTTCGCAATCGTATCGGTGCTGCTGGCTATTGCAATTTTTGGTGGGCTGCGGTTGTTCTTCGAGTATGTCGTACCGCAGGAATACCGCGACTACAACGCGCTGCTGGAAATTGATCTGGTGGAGCACCCTTCGCATATCACGCTGAAGACTCTCGATGACGTGGTGCCATTGACCATTGATCAGCGGAACAATCGTTTTGACGCGATCAAGCAACGTGGCAGCCTGCACGTTGGCTATCTGCAGGAGGCACTGCCGTTCGCCTATCTACGCGGTGGCGCAGAACTTGTCGGTATGGACGTCGATATGATGATCATGCTGGCCAACGACCTCGGTGTCGGGGTTGATTTCGTCAGCCTGTCGCGTGAAGAAATCACCGATTCGTTGAATTCAGGCCGGGTCGATATCGTCATTGGCGGTCTGTTCGCATCCCCCGACCGCGCCCTGGATACGGCCTTGTCCGAACCGTACATGGATGCATCGATATCGCTGGTGGTGCGCGATCACCGTCGCCGCGAATTCAGCAACTGGGAGGCGATCCGGCAACGCCGGGATCTGAAACTCGCCGTGGTCGACCTGCCATTCCTGGTCATGCGTGTTGAAAAGTACCTGCCTGATGTGCGGGTCGAGCGAATCGAGGACCCCACCCAGTTCCTGACCGCCGACGAGGACCGTTTCGATGCGATGTTGTACTCTGCAGAGGCCGGCTCGGCCTGGACGCTGCTGTTTCCACAGTACTCGGTGGTGGTGCCCGAGCCAAATGTGATTTCGGTACCGGTCGTATTTGCACTACCGGCCGATGCGGCGCGCTGGAACCGTTACGTCAATGCCTGGATCAGCCTGAACAAGACCAGCCGCAGGGTCGAAAGCCTGTATGACTACTGGATCCTCGGACAAGGTGCCGGGCAGCACAAGCGGCGCTGGTCGGTAGTGCACGATATTCTGGGTTGGGACAGCGAGGAAAAGCCATGAAACAGGGTGTCTGGCTGGTGATGGCGACCATACTGGCGGTCGGTGGTTTGATATCAATGACTGAACTGGATGCGCGCGACACAGTGGCCCTCCAGACGAAAGCGGCTGACAGCATGCTGGTGGCCACGGATCTGGATCGGCTGCAGCGTGATGCCAGGGCGGTAGTGGACGCACTGGCCGCGAACGGCGAGGGCGAGGTCTACAGCGCGGCAGTCGAAGGCACCGACCCCGAGCACATGGCGCTGGCCGTCGCGCTGGTCGACGGGCGGATATTCAGCGTCGGCGAGGCCAACGTGCGCTTTCCCCTGATGTCGATCTCCAAGCCATTCACCTACGCACTCGCACTGGAACAGCATGGCGTTGATTTCATGATCGAGCGCATCGGTGTCAGCGCGACCGGCTTCCCCTACAATGCGGTTGCGGCCGGTGCAGTGCGCCGCACCTCTGAGCAGAACCCGCTGGTCAACGCCGGTGCCATCGCGACCCACAGCTACATCGAGGGTGCGAAGCCTGCCGACAAAATCAGCACTGTTATCGCGCTCTACTCCCGCATGGCCAACCGACCGCTGTCGATCGATGAAACCTGGCGCGTGGCGCCCCGCGCGCTGACATATACCCTGGCATATCAAATGAAGGCCTCCGGGCGTTTGCAGGGGGATGTCCAGGATATCGCCGAACGCTACCTGGAATCGAATATCGTTGCAGTGACGGTCGAAGACCTGGCAAGGATGGGCGCAACGCTGGCCACCGGCGGCGTCCAGCCGCAGACTGGCGAACGTATCCTGAAACCCGGAACCGTGCGCACGGTCCTGTCGGTGATGGTCATTGCGGGCATGTATGAAGGCAGCGGCCTGTGGTGGACCCGCGTGGGTCTGCCGGCCAAGAGCGGCGTCAGCGGTGCCATCCTGGCCGTGGTGCCGGGTTGGGGTGCGATCGCCGCCTGCTCGCCGCGGCTGGATGAGGCCGGCAACAGCGTTCGTGCTGCCCTGGCAATTCGGGAACTTGCCGACCGCTGGGATCTTCACTCAATCGATCGCCTGATTAAGCCGGAGCCAACGGAGTAGGGTGTAAACCGCAGGGCTTCCATTACCAGGACAGGTGGATGCTGCAGTGGAGCAGGGCGCCTTGTGACTGCGGCTGGGCATGCCGCCGGCGCGCGCATCCGGTGCATGCTTGCATTACAGAAGCTGCTGCTGGTCTGAAGCGCTGGCGAAAATCACTGGCCAGCGTTCGTCAGCAGCATTCGAACCGGCATTTTTGCAGGGGTCGATTGCTGCCTCGAGCGCCATTTGCATGTCGTGGCCCGGTCTGGCTGGCGTGCCAGTCACGGTTGAGTGCCACCACGCTGAAGCAGTAGCTGCTTGACTTCAGTGAGCTCCTCGCGCAGCTTCTGCAGTTGATCTCCAATGTTGCTGCCTTCATTGTGCAGCGCATCCTCGATGGCTGCCTGCTCCCGCATATGCGTGCGGTCATGCAGGGTTTGCATCGTGTTGACGATGATCGCGATGAACAGGTTCAGGATGGTGAACGTCGCAACCAGGATGAAGGGGATGAAGAACAGCCAGGCATACGGGTGTGTTTCCATCACCGGGCGTACGATTCCCATCGACCAGCTCTCCAGTGTCATGATCTGAAACAGTGTGTACATTGACTTGCCGATGGTCCCGAACCACGCCGGGTGATCAGCGCCAAACAACCCGGTGGCCATGACGGCGAACACGTAGTAGAGCAATACCAGCAGCCCGGCAATGGATGCGATTCCCGGGATGGCGTGCAGCAGTGCTTCCACCACAAAGCGCAGCCTTGGCACCAGGGAGATCAGGCGCAATACACGCAGGATCCTCAGCATTCTCATTACCGCCAGTGGGCCGCTGCTCGGGATCAGTGCGATGGCGATGATGGTGAAGTCAAAAACATTCCAGGGATCGCGAAAGAACTGCCAGCGATGCGCGTACAGCTTGAGCGATATCTCGACCACGAACACACCAAGGACGAGGTCATCCAGTGCCAGCAGCCAGGTGCCGGCATGGGCCATCACGGTTGGAGAGGTTTCCAGTCCCAGGGTGATGGCGTTGATGACAATCAGCACGGCGATACTGTACTGGACGCGCGGGGCCTCCACCCAGGCTGCAATACGAAGTCGCGACGCGACGTGTTGGGCGGGTGGCTGATTCATCGTAGTTAAACCTCCTGAAGCAAAATCAAGGATTTTCACCAGACAAAGGGGTCAGTATCCCTTTTCCGGCACTAATTTACTCCAGGCAACCAAAGGGGTCAGTACCCTTTTTCCGGCACCGGGGAGCTGACCCCATGTTTTCGGGTTACAGGGTGGAGGGCCGCGTGGTCATGCTGCGTCGAGCACTCCGCAGGCGCGGTTGGCGGGCACGGCGATATCCATCAGCCGCGGGTCGTCCAGCTCCAGGGCGTTCATCTGGTCGATATAGGCCTGCCTGCCATTGACCTGCAGCCGCGGGTTGTAACGCTTTTCCTCACCGATGGTGCTGACCGTCATGCCGTTGTAGTCATGGGCCGGATACACCAGGGTTTCCTCAGGCAATGTCAGCAGCTTGCCGAACAGGCTGTCGTACTGTGCAGCAGGATCCCCGTTCTGGAAATCGGTCCGTCCCGTTCCGCGGATCAGCAGGGTGTCGCCGGTGAATACGCGATCGGGCAATAGCAGACTGTAGGAATCATCGGTGTGTCCCGGTGTGTAGAGGACCTCGAGATCCAGATTGTCCACGCTGAGTTTTTCACCCTCGCTGAACTGCACCGAGACGCAGTTGGCACGGGTCATTGAACCCATGGCAGAAGTGCAACCGGTCTGGTCACGCAAGGCGCCCAGTGCGGTGATATGGTCGGCGTGGATATGCGTATCCACTGCCAGCACCAGTTTCAGATCGAGTTCCTCGATGAGGCGCACGTACTGGTCGGTACTTTCCAGTACCGGGTCAATCAGCAGGGCTTCACCACCCCGGCGCTCCGCCAGAAGGTACGTGTAGGTGCTCGATATCCTGTGGAATAATTGACGAAAGATCATCGCGTAGTCTCCTCTGTATTTGCCTGGGGCTCAGGCTTTCATCTGCTCGGGGCAGTGCTCGCCGCGATTCCAGGGCATGCGCGCGATCAGCCGGGCCATGCCACACCAGCGGGTTACGCCGGCCACGATCAGGCCGGTGCCGATCACTGCAGCGAGTGCGAAA
>JASFOC010000014.1:0-13250 GCA_050116715.1 Gammaproteobacteria bacterium | reverse complement strand
TATCCGGGAATTACCTGTCTGCAACATCCAGATCTTTCAGCACATCCAGCAACTCCTGATCCTCTGACGAGGAAAGCATCGTAATTAACCGCTGAATACACTGACGGTCATTACCCATGGCTATTTCAAGCTGATCCAGCTTTTTCCCCAAGGCGAGCAGACGAAGCGCATCATTGCTGACAGTATTATCCACGTGCAATTGCTGTACATTATTGCCTTGCGGTCTGCGAGGCTCTGTCTCGTTATCGGCAGCAAACGGCTTTTGCCCAGCACTTGCTACTGAATGTATTTCCTGCACTTCATCTTCTATCACCGAGCTGACATCCTGCAGGCTTATCTCGTGCAGCTCCTCGATAGATCCATACAGCAGCACACGGTCACACAGCTTGTTTATCCGCCTGGGTACACCGGATGTGTAGTCGTATATCCTGTCAAACACATCATCATGAAAGCGCGGGTCTTCCTGCCAGCCACACAGTCTCAACCGGTGCAGAATATATTCCTGCACCTCTTCCCTGTTCAGCGGCTCAAGATGAAAGGAGGCAATTATCCTTTGTCGAAACTGCTCCATCCCGGCAGACTGTAAAATAGGGCGCAATTCATCCTGACCGAGCAGGAAGGTCTGCAGCAGTGCCTTCTCACCGACCTGGAAGTTGGAGAGCATGCGAAGTTCCTCCATGGCACCAGGGGACAGGTTTTGCACCTCATCTACCAGTAGTAGCACACGTTTGCCTTCACGTGCCCGGGCCATCAGAAACCTCTCGATGCTCATCAACAGGGTCGACTTGGGCAGATCCTGGTGGGCAAGCCCCAGGGCAGCCGCAACCAGACGCAGCAAGTCATCCGGTTCCAGACGTGACGTCACCAGCTCGACAGCAATGATTCTTGACGTATTGATTTTTGAAAGGATCATGCGCGCCAGTGTGGTCTTTCCTGTCCCGACACCACCGGTAATGACTACGAAACCTTCACCTGTTTGCAGTCCGTAACGCAGGTAAGCCAGCGCCTTGCTGTGCACCTTGCTGCGAAACAGAAACCGCGGGTCAGGGCTTAAGCGGAACGGTTTTGCCTTCAGATTGTAGAATTCGTCATACATATTATTCAGAACAGTTTCGTCAAGCGTGCCTCTATCCTGTTTTCCGTGTAGTCCCGGCTATCTTCATTGGAGTCCTGTGTTGAGATCTGGTATGACAAAGACCCCGTGACTGTGGGGCTCATTTGCCGTGTCACATCGGCCCGGATAAACGCATAGACATCCTCAAGATTACCATCATTCTCAGTATCCTTGATGCGCTGGTAACTACCCGTCAGGATGCCGTTGGTACGCGGAGCGAGCCGCCGGTTAAGGCTGCCGCTGAATCCTTTTGTATCCTCTTCTCTAAGCGATGTCAGATATTTGCGCCGCTCATCAAACACAGTGAAACGAAGTCCGGTTTTGCCTGTCTTGATACCGAACGTACCGGAAGCACGTTTGCGCTCAATCACCTCGTTCGTCAGTGACCGGACCGGGCCAACGGGTGCGACAACAATCAGGTCTCCCGGCTGGGGATTGCTATTGACCTCGCCGGTAACCGGATCAATACCGAGAAACGTAAACCCGCCATCCTGCAGGAGCTCCTGCTGCTGCGTGGTAGTGTCCTCCAGGTAACTGGCATTCCAGGTTGTACGACGCGTGTAATGACTGAACGACCCTGACCAGACCTTGCCCGGATTCAGACCAACCTGCCGGTCACGGTAAGTCACCACCAGTGAAGTACGGCGCGTCGGGTACAAGCCAACCGTGGCTGTTGTCAGGTTACTGCCATCCTGCGCCTCCAGGGAGTAGTAACGGTTTGGTTGCAGGAAGCCACCGACGGACCAGTAAGAACCATTCTCGATCTGTTCGCTGGTTTCGTAGTCATTGTTTGCATAGCCGACTTGCCCGACCAGACTGAATGTACTACTGATGCGATACCGTGCACTGCCATCAGCATTTTCCCAGGTTTCATCGGTGGCGGAGTCGCGCTGCTCGTCGGAGTAGTTATAATTGGCTGCCCAGGAAAGCGGGCCGAAATTACGCCCGCTCACCAGCCCTGCCCTGAAGCTGTTTATTTCTGCATCAGAGGCGCCTTCACTATAGTTAACCTGGCTGTAGGTATAGCGGAAAAGCCCGTCTGCGAACCCGCCAAAATGTGGCGTAAGGTAGGGACTCAGGCTGTAGAAGTAATAATCAGTGCGGTTACCTGAATTATTAATATTGTTGTTCGAAATAGACCTGTTGGCATCAATAATAGTCTGACCCATTGAACTGTCAGCATCTACAAAAAAAAGGCGTTTTGCCAGCTCAGCCGTCGCCTTCGCATCCAGCAGATGATTGGAGCCACTGGCTCCGGTTTCGTTCAGAAAAATCAGATTCTGCATCTCATAGTCAATATCGGCTTTCAGCCTGCCGCCCTCACCATGAATACTCACACCTGGTGATATGTCTGTAACCAGATCACTTTTCTTGTCGTCATCGTCGAGATTAATGTTATCACTGAAGATTTCTCCCAATGAAATACGTGGCGTGATATCCCAGTCACCCGCATTGGCAGTGCTCGCGTATACCAGGAATAAAACCAGGACTAGTCGAGCCCTTGCAGGATTTCGGGTTTGAGTCATGGTGTCCGTCTATTGATGGATTACACGATTATTTCCGGCCGTAAGGGTAGTAGCCGTAACCACCGTAACCACCGTAGCCCTCGCCATCCGAGCCGCGACTGCCCTTGTTCATGACAATTCCAACGATTTCGTTGTCGTGCAGCAACTCGACCGCCTCCTTGACGACATGCTGTGGCGTAATATTTTCCTCGACAACCAGCACTACCTGCCCCATCAGCCCCGCAAGCACCCTGGCCTCGCTTGTCAGCAGCAGCGGAGGGGTATCAAAAATCACAATTCTGTCAGGATAACGGCTGGAAAGTTCCAGTGTGAGCTGTCGCATGCGCTCGCTGGCAAGCAGCTCGGTTGAGTGGACATGGCGGCTGCCGGATGGCAGCAATGTCAGCTTGGGAATATCCGTGCGCAGCAAAACATCCGTCAAGGTCAGACCGTCGTCCAGCAGCACATCGATCAGCCCCATTTCCGCCTCAACACCGAGGCGGGAGGTAACATCGGGCTTCGCGACATCGGCATCGACCAGCAGCACAGTCCTGTCCATTTCCATCGCGATGCTCATGGCAAGATTGATCGAAGTAAATGTCTTCCCCTCGCCGGCCAGCGCACTGGTTACCATAATCATGTTCGCATTAGAAACTACACTTGCACCCTCGCCTCTGACATTCATCAGCAGGGGGCGCTTGATGCGCCTGAACTCCTCAGTGGTCCGATTGACCTGCTGTGAGCGGGGATCGACCAGTCCGGCATCTTTCAGCCCACTGAGATCCAGATTAACTGACCGGCCCGAAGCAGCTTGCTGTACATCTTCATTCCAGGACCCGGACTGCAAGACGCTTTCAGACGCCCAGTCCCTGTCTGCTGCATCCTCAGAAAGCGATTCAGGCGCATTTTCCACGAGATGCTCGGGGGTATTCGGCAAATCATCTGCGGAATCATCAAGCAGATCATCAGCCTGATGCTTGCCGGAATGTTTGCCTGCCTTCTCGAAGGCTTTTTCAAAAATACTCATCAGCCGCGCCCCACTATAGCCTTCTGAATCCCGGCAACATCAAGACTGAATCCGTCAACTGTCATCACGCCGGCGTACAGCACCAGAAGTGCTATTCCGGCAATGCTGAAGGCCATCAGTGCATGCCGGTGCCTGCGACTCCAGTCCATGTTGCGAATCATGGACACACCGCCAAGCACCGGCCGGCCCAGAACTTCCATGACTGTACGTGCGTTGTCGAAGGTTGGCCGGATCATAAACAACAGCAGTGCGAAAAGCGCCCCGGAGATAATGCTCACCAGCAGTACCCCCGTCACCAGTAACGGCCGGTTGGGTTCCGATGGCGTAAGCGGTACACGCGGCGGATCAACAACGCGGAACTTTAGCTGATCCCCGCTGAGTTCGGCCTGTTCGGAAATGTTCGCCGCCTCACGGCGCGAAAGCAAAGCCTGGTAATTTTCCTGGTGAACGCTGTAGTCACGGTCAAGTTGCTTGAGTTCCGCCTCGATCTTGGGAATGGTGTCTACCATTTCCTGAAGACTATCAACCCGCCGCTGGTATTCCTCCACCCGCGAACGCATGGAGGCAACTGTGGCGTCTGCCTGGGACAATTGCATCTTCATCTGTTGATAGAGCGGATTGTCTGCAGGCCCGATATCCATGTCATCCATCAATGCACGTTCTTCATCCCGCCTTTGTTCCAGTTCGGCTATCAGAAATCTTATTTCAACAACATCCGGATGCTTCTCGGTATACCTGATCAGCAGGTCGTCCATGCGCTGGTAAAGCTCCTGGATGCGCATATCCAGCGCCGAGCCTGCCCCGGGCTGCAGTTCGCCAAACAGGAGATAGGAATCTTCATCATCTTCCATTTGCTGCTTGTACTGGTTGCGCTGGTTTATCACCTCACGCAAGGACAGCTGCGCCTGCTGCAAATCGGACTTTGCAGCCTGCAGTTGCCCGTAATAGTCTTCCGCTGACCCGGGCATCATCCCCACGTGAGTGCGCTTGAACTCGGCCAGGCGCATTTCTGCGGCCATGAGCTTGGCTTCATATTCCTTAATTTGCTGCTCGACGAATGCCTGGGCACTGTCCGTTTCTTCACGGTTCTCACCGAGCGTGCTCTCGACAAAGATGGTCAGCAGTGACTGTACCACGCGCTTCGCCAGCTGCCGGTCACTGTTGGAATAACTAATTGTATAGAGATCCTGTTCACGGGTACTGGATATTTCGATATCGCTGCCAAGATCATCCAGCAGTTCTTCCTTGTCGGCTGGCGTCAGTGCCACCAGATCAAGGTCTGTCATCCGTGTCAGCTTTTCCAGGTTTGGCCGACTGAGCAGGGTGCGGGTCACCAGCTGCACTCGCTGTGAGGCATTCGTGCCGATCGTCAATCCCCTCAGCAATGGCTGCAGCATGGACTGGGTGTCGACATTAATCCGGGCCTCTGCCGTGTACTTGTCAGGTAGCTGATAGACGATTCCCCAGCCGACAATACTGATAAGCCAGGCCACCAGCATCATGAACCAGCGATAGCGCCAGACGCCCCTCGCATAAGTCAGTAACTGTTCGTAAAGTTCACG
The DNA here is from genome assembly GCA_050116715.1 of Gammaproteobacteria bacterium. Lineage (GTDB taxonomy): Bacteria > Pseudomonadota > Gammaproteobacteria > UBA9214 > UBA9214 > UBA9214. Next base: position 8,042 of record JASFOC010000014.1, on the reverse strand, counting down.
CATGGCAATACAACATCCCTATTTCCACCAGAGTGTTACCTCCACCATTGCGGGGGTATTTTTGCTGCCCCCGATTGTTCCTTGAGTCACACCAGACAGGAAAATACAGACTAGAACCAGGACTCGGGAATAATCAGGATATCGCCAGGCAACACATAGGCATTGGCACTGATATCCGCCCCGTTGACAAGATCATCGATACGCACGCCAAACTGTTGCCATTCACCATCCGTCAGGCGCACGATGCTTGAGCGATTACCGTCAGCGAACTCGGTCAGGCCACCGACAGCAATCACGAGGTCCAGCAACGTCATCTGGTCACGATATGGCAATGCCTGCGGCTCGGCGGCCTGGCCAACCACGCGGATCTGCTCGCTGTAAGGGCCCACAAAACCGTTAACCATGACGGTGACGACGGGATTCTTCACATAGACCGAGAGCTCCTGCTCCATATCCCTCGCTAACTGGGTCGGCGTCTTGCCGCTAGCGGGAACATCCTCGATCAGCGGCGTAGTGATCTTGCCGTCCGGCCGCACTATGACGCTGCTTGACAATTCCGGGTTACGCCAGACAAAGATATCGACATTATCACCCGCACCAACAAGATAGTCCGGCGTCACCAGAGCGGGTGCCGGCCCGCCCTCGAGTGGCGGATAGTCCCCGGTTGTCGCACACCCGTTTAATACCATTAATATCATAGAGATAATGCCGGCACAGCGAATGGAGGAGCACGTTTTGATAGCATTCATAATTGAACCTCTGCGAATGGGAATTGCAGGATATTTCCCTGTCTCTTTATGTATTTCCGGCCACTACATCAAATCTCACACGTCAAATATCAGTCGTCTAGCGTATAAGACTACAAAATTTGCCGCAATAGCCCCTGCATTAAATTCCACCCTGAAGCTTTTTGCTTCACAAATAGCACGCTTCCTTGACCGACAATATGAGTCCAGGTTGACTTCATGTCCTATGCTCGCCTGTTATTGCGGGCCAACCTGATGAATACCGGCTGATACATGACGCCGTTTGTGGACAACACACCACAGACAACATTGTGTACGATACTGACAACTTCGGCTGATATCAGCCAATACTTAACCTCTCGCGCAAGATCCGCACAGACCGGCGAGCCCGGGAATGACAAGCCACATACGTCGATGAGCAGCCCGGTATTTACATGAGATTTTACCGTCCCAAATCAATCCTGCGACTGATCCTGACCGGCTTCTCTCTGGTTGCGCTGCCGCTGATTATTGGTCTGGTATTTGCCACCATCTCGGTGGACCGACTGGTCAGCCAGAGCCAGCACACCCTGCTACAGAGCGTGCTGGCTACCCAGAGCAGCCAGGTGCTGGTCGAAGCCATCACGGCCATGGAACGTAATGCGCGTCAATATCAGGTGCTTGGTGACAAGGTATTATTCCAGGTCTATGCGGAAAACCACCAGAAATTTGTCGATACCGCTCGCACCCTGGAAGTCCTGGAACTGGCGGACAGCCAGCGTATTCTATTGAATAAACTGCATTTTTTAGAGGACGAGATGCATGCCACGCTAAGCGCCCACCCGCATGACGCCCCGGAGATTACCGCAGCACTGCCAGGTTTCAGCGAGCTCGCGCAGACGGCACAGCAAATACTGGCGAACAACCAGGAACTGATCAGCCACGGCGTCGAGGACATCAAGCGCAACGCCGTGAGGGTGCAGCAGACCCTGGCGCTGCAGGCCGTCGCTCTGGTTCCCTCTGCTCTGCTGCTGGCCCTGCTATTCGCCGTACTGATCACCCGGCTCATCAAGCAGATCGACCGGGCTATACGCATGCTCGGTGACGAAAAACTCAGTGAGCCCATCGTTGTGACAGGTCCTCGCGATCTGGAACAACTGGGCGAAAGGCTCAACTGGCTGCGCAACCGGCTGCTGGAACTGGAACGGGAAAAAACCCGGTTTCTGCAACATATCTCGCATGAACTGAAAACGCCGCTCACAGCCATCCGGGAGTCCGCAGAACTGATGAACGAGCAGGTGGTGGGTGATCTCAACCCGCAGCAAGCGGAAATTGTGAGCATACTGCGAGACAATAGCCTGCAGCTACAAAAACTGATTGAAGATTTACTCAATTTCAGCATACTGCGTTCCCGCGCATCGCAACTCACCATTGAGCCGGTGGAGATGAAAGCCATCATCGAGCGGGTGCTTGAGGAGCACAAGGTTGCACTGCTCTCGCGCAAGCTGGATCTGCGCACCTCGCTGCAACCCGTGAGCCTGGAGGGTGATGCGGCAAAACTGCGCACACTGGTCGACAACCTCGTTTCCAATGCCATCAAATATTCACCAGATGGCCAACCGTTGTGGGTTCTGCTTTCAAGGCGCGGTGCCAGCGCCATCATTGAAGTTGCAGACTCAGGGCCGGGTATCCCCGCCATGGAACGCAAACGGGTCTTCGAGGCATTTTTCCAGGGTACTCCAGCCACGCGCGGGCATGTTCGCGGCACCGGCCTGGGCTTGTCAATCGCCCGGGAATACGCACAGGCTCATGGTGGCAGCATCTCCGTGCTAAACTCCACGAAAGCCGGGGCGCGCCTCAGGGTCGTCTTACCACTGGAGCAGGATTCTTGAGCATCATTAGACTTGTCTTGCCATTCTTGCTGCTGGCGTTGACAACCTGCAGTGAATTCAAGCCCTACAGTGACCCCGGCTATGCACAGGTTGTATCAAGAGGATATGGTGTCAATTACTGGCTCAAGGAACTCTACAGCACCCGCGGGATGACATCTGCAGAGCTCCAGCAAACGGTCAGCAGCTGGGAACAGGAATTTCTTGATGATCCTAACACCGGGAATCGCATCAGGCTGGCCATGTTGTTGACCGCCGGGGACAATCCGGCACGTGCCCCGAAACGCGCCCGGGAACTACTGGAGGGACTCGAAGCAACACAGCTGAAAACCAGTGAACTGGAAATGGTCGCCATTCTGCGTCAGATTCTTGACTGCCAGTATAAGGCTGACATGACCATCAGCAAGCTCAATAAACAGATCCGGCAACAAAGCGAGCGAATCGAGGAACTGGAGCAGCAACAGCAGGCCCTGACGGACATAGAACAGAACATCCAGCAACGCGACATACAACCCGAAATAGAGCAGAACATGCAGCAACTGGAGCTCGAGCAGGACATCGACAATGGCAACCAATAAGTACCGTATCCTGCTCATCGATGATGACAACAGCCTGTTGCGGCTGCTATCCATGCGGCTGACAGCCGCAGGATATGAAGTGACGGCAGTTGAAAGCGGCGAGCAGGCACTGACAAAGCTGCCACTCCTGCATCCCAACCTCATCATCACCGACCTGCAGATGGAAGGCATGGATGGCCTGACCCTGTTCAACCAGGTACACAGCCGCAACCCGTCACTCCCGGTGATAATCCTGACCGCCCATGGCACTATCCCGGAAGCCGTCGAGGCTACCAGCCGCGGCGTGTTCAGTTACCTGACCAAGCCGTTTGACAGCAAAATCCTGCTGGAACATGTTGCCCGCGCGCTCAAGATCACCGGCGAAACGCATGCCGGCCAAAGCGACACCGAAAACTCGGAATGGCGCAAGGAAATCGTGACTCGCAGCCCGTTGATGGAGAGTCTGTTGACGCAGGCACGCCTGGTCGCTGACAGCGAGGCCAGTGTTCTGATTCAGGGCGAGAGCGGAACAGGCAAGGAGCTGCTGGCACGCGCCATTCACAAGGCCAGCCCACGCGCATCTGCGGCATTCATCGCCCTGAACTGCAGCGCCATTCCTGAATCCCTGTTCGAATCCGAGCTGTTTGGGCACACAAAGGGGTCGTTTACCGGAGCCACCCGTGATTATCAGGGGCTGTTCCGGGCTGCCGAAGGCGGCACCCTGTTCCTGGACGAAATTGGCGACATGCCGCTGGGATTCCAGGTGAAACTCCTTCGGGCGCTGCAGGAACGCACCATCCGGCCGGTCGGCTCGACAGAGAATATACCGGTTGACGTGCGCATCATCTCGGCCACACACCAGGACCTTGACGAGGCGCGACAGACCAATGCGTTCCGGGAAGACCTCTATTACCGGTTGAATGTCGTGACCCTGGAGTTGCCGCCACTCGCGGAACGCCGCGAAGACATTTCCATGCTGGCCAACCATTTCCTGCAGATCTTTCCGGACGCCTCCAAGAAAGGCGTGACGGGATTCTCAGCAGAGGCCATGGAGGCAATGCTGTCTGCGCCATGGCCTGGAAATGTGAGACAACTCTACAACGTGGTGGAACAATCGATAGCGCTATCGACCACGCCCTTGATACCGGTCAGCCTGGTGCAACGCGCACTGCGCACTGAGTCAGGTGAAATCCCGGCATTTGCCGAGGCCCGTAGCGAATTCGAACGCGACTACCTGACCCAGGTCCTGCAGATCACCAATGGCAATGTCACCCGGGCAGCACAGATCGCCAAGCGCAACCGCACGGAATTCTACAAGCTCCTGCACAAGCACCACCTGGACCCGGCGGAGTTCAAGTCAATCCGGTCATGAAGGTACTGCAGTGGTTGCAAGGCAGCTTTAGAAGGCAGGGAAAAGGGGAAACTGCGACGCAGAGTATCATCAAAAACGGGGCTCTACTTGAATTCGGGAACGTGGTGAGTTATGCGATTACCCTGACGACAAGCCCGGGACTCGCCTGGCACACCTTCAGAAAGGTCTGGAGCTCATTGCAGCCATGCACACCAGGGGGCCAACCAGCCCCGTCAGCCAGGATCTCCACTCGCATCTGAAATATATCACCCTATATCAACACCTTGAAATATTCATGCAACAAGCTGATGTTAACGCTGTCGTCGCGGTAAAGAGTCTCACCGCACAGACACCATCAATTATGGAGATGAGCGCGGAGATATTATGCTGTAGTATTCACCTGCGTTAATAGTTAGGCATTAACCCCCGGCAGCCACATGCAGCCTGACCCAGGCTGCCCAACGTGCAGATAAACAAGGCATGAATAACTCGATACGATCAAATAACATCCGGCACTGGATGAGTGCGATCATCGCAATCCTGTGCATGATGCAGTTCCAGACCATTTCATATGCAGAATCAGGCGGTGATGAAGCCAGCGCTCAGGACTGGCCTGATGAACCGGGCAGCATGGAAGACCTGTTCGGCTCCCCCCCGGAGGAAGGTCAGGCCGGCCGCGAAGAAACCGCGATCGACAAATACAATATCAGGGGATTCTTTAATTCAAAGCTCGCGTATACCTATCCTTCTCCCGGCCATACTTCGATGTTCCGAAACACGCTGGAACTGCGGGCAAGCGACCGAATCAACAACAACATTTCCTGGGTAGTCAGCGCTCGCGGGAGTTACGACGCAGTATTTGATCTGAACAATTTCTATTCCAGCCGCGTTGAAGACAACCGTCGCTTTGATGGTGCCCTGTACGAAACCTACCTGGATATTTCCAAGGGTGACTGGGATTTCCGCCTCGGCAGACAACACATCATCTGGGGTGAAATGGTGGGTCTGTTTTTTGCCGATGTCGTATCAGCCCAGGATACGCGCCAGTGGGTTGCCGAGGACTTCGACCTGATCCGTATTCCACAATGGGCGCTACGCGCTGAACATTTCAAGGGGGATTTTCATACAGAAGCAATCTGGATCCCCTACATGACATATAACGAGATCGGTGAAGCCGGCGATGATTTCTACCCTTTGGGTACTGAACCACCTTCCGGGACCGATCAACTGGTCTTCAGGGCGGATGATGAACCATCACAAAAGCTGTCCAACAGCGCCTATGGCCTGCGACTTTCGATGCTCAAAAATGGCTGGGACATCTCCGGGTTCTATTACAGCAGCATGGACGCATCTCCAACCTTCTACAGGACCATTGACGCAGGACCGACCACCACGATCATATTCGAACCGGAACATGACAGGATCCACCAGTTCGGCAGCACGCTAGCCAAGGATTTTCGAAACTTTCTCCTCAAGGTCGAGGCGATCTATACAGTCGATCGCAGCTATGCCGTAGACGACCTGAACGATGCGGATGGCGTTGCAAAACAGAATACCCTGGATTACGTCATCGGACTGGACCACACCACGCTGAACGGAACCCAGTTCAATGTTCAATTCTTCCAGCGCTGGTATACAGACCACGATTCAGACAATCTCTACGATGAATTCGAGAATGGCGCCAGCTTCTATACCAGCAAGGATCTGACCAGCAAACTCAATGGCGAGCTGCTGTTCATTTCCAGCCTGAACCGTGCGGACTGGATGCTCCGGCCGAAACTGACCTGGGACCTGACCGGCAACTGGTGGATTTCGGCCGGCGTCGATATCTTTGGGGGCGACCGCAAGGGAATCATTGGGGGTCGATTTGATGACAGCGACCGGGTATATGGCAACGTGCGCTACACGTTTTGAGACAGAAACAGTATAACGCGCTGGCGCCACAGATCGCCGCAGTCATACATGAACGGTATCTGGTGGCAATTACGAAAAAACGAAATGTTTAGCGCCCTTGTTCAACGACCAGACATTTCCATAGTCAGTAATGATGTTCCACACATCCTTACGATTTGCATATATTCCTGCCAAAACTGAATCAATGCTCGCAACCGCAGGTTGACGTCTGCCATGGTAGTCAACTGCCGGGCCGGTTTTCTGGAAGAATATGCCATAGCGCGACAGGAATCTGAGGAACGTCGGCTCCATAACCGCGAGCCAATGGGTAATGTTGTGCTGGGCGCTCATGCGCACGATCCCCGCGAATAGCCCAAGCGATATGTGGGGCAGCATCCGGGAATCAACACAATCAGTTTCCTGTCCGATCTCCGGAGCATCTTTGGCATCTGAAACAGGGGATTGACGCACGCACTGACGCTTTATTTCCTTCGAGATCGAGAATCTCGAAATTTCAGCCAGATTGTCCCGGGGAATGGAGGATATATCGATACCCGCCTGCTTCAATGCAGAGTGACAGAATTTTTCAATAGGTAATGGTTTGTTGACATCCACAGGATTCGGCAGTACCAGCCTGACCAGCCCGGTATACTGCCCCGATCTCTGACAACGGACCAGGCTGTGGGCCGAGTGCAGATCGTATTCGTCAATCTCCATCTGGTCCGGGAAAGACTCTGCATCCTCAAATGACCGCTCCAGACAATATACCTGATAGCGGATTCTGAATGCCGTCTCCATCAAGCTAAGCGTATCCGCAGAAACCACTTCGAAGTGGTTGTGAAAGGTGTTGTATAGATCGCTCATTTGCTTGTCACCAACCAGAAGTAAAGTCGTTTAAGATCTTTCTCGAAACGAGCCATAAACGCCTGCCACCAGCACGAGAAGACGTAATGCTCAACGCATATATGCCAGACTCGTGCCAGAGGATATATTTTTCAGAATTTACAGAAAGCTAGGGGATAGGGATGGTCACCAGCGTGGAAATCTCAAGGTATAAAGCAGCAAATTCCACACAAAACTGTCACCTCACAACGACACACTATGAGCCGATTAGTAGATCCTATTGTTTTAATTTAAAATTTTTCGTCACTAACTGGAGACAGTAGGCCAGCAACAAAATTCTTGAGTTCCCCCCGGGTAGCACCAGAAGCACCCGTACCACCCTTGTGCATAGCAAGCCAGAAACTATGCGCCGACACTCATAACATGATTTGGCGGGGCATCCCATACAGCCCCGTTGTCGGTGATCAGTTGCCATATATCAGGACGCTTTTCCCAGATCCCGGCAAGAATCTCATCCACACTACCGAAGCAGGGTTGCCGCAGTCCATGGTATTCCACCGGCTCACCCATGAGCCTGAAATTAATGCCGAAACGGACCAACAACCGCAACAGCGACACGTCCATTACTGCATACCAGTGGGTAATATGATGCTCTGCACTCATTTTTACTATCGCCGTGAATAACCCCAGGATCAGATGTGGAATCATCCGCCCCCGGTTTGCATCCAGCTTGATATACCGGTCGGGGTCGGGGCCAACGCCCGCCGCGTGGCCAGCCTCGCCG
>JASFOC010000013.1:0-13928 GCA_050116715.1 Gammaproteobacteria bacterium | reverse complement strand
CACCTGCCTGTTTGCCGGCATCCTGATCACCAACCTGATCCCGAAATCCTTCCCGCGTATTTCCGGAACAGCCTGGCCCAGCCGCAAGCCTGCCATGGCACTGATCGCCGACGTCTCGCTGGGCACCTTCCTGGCGATGTCGCTGATGAGCATGCAACTGTGGACCCTGGTGGACCTGGCCGGGCCGATCTTCACCATCCTCGCTGCCCAGTTCCTGCTGGCGGTCAGCATCACCCTGTTCGTGGTATTTCCCGCCATGGGCCGCAACTACGACGCCGCCGTGGTATGTGCCGGTTTCGGCGGAATCTCGCTGGGTTCAACCCCGACTGCCATGGCCAACATGTCGGCGGTCGCGCAGCGCTACGGGGCCTCGCATCTGGCGTTCATTATCGTGCCGCTGGTGTGCGCTTTCTTCATCGACCTCGCGAATGCGCTGCTGATCCCGTTCTTCCTCGGCAATTTCTGATCCGGGGCCTGCCTGTTGCCAGGTGATCGTGTCGCAGGCAGGCGCGTGTGTCTTTCAACGTGCGCTGCACAGGCATCCAGTGAGACAGGGAGGGTCCCTTTATGCACCTTTCCCAGGTACTGACCGCGATGCCGGCCTCAGCAAATTGTGCCGAAGGGGGAATGGCACCTGCCCTGGCGGCAGCGTGATATAAAAATACTGGCTCGTCATTGCGGCGCAGGCCGGAATTCAGGAAAAAGCGTCCATCTTCCACACTGCTGGATCCCGGTCTGTGCCGGGATGACAGTGGTTTTGCAACGAGCAGTCGCGTTCCGCCCGGGGACGATTTTTTTGCCTGGCTGAACGTCAATTTTTGACAAAATCGAGCGGTAATTTTTCACGGAGACAGACGAGGCAGATCACTAGAGTCACAGTCATGGAAGGGCAAATACACAGGAGGTCTTGCCATGTTATTACGACTTCTGGTTTCTCTGCTAGCGCTGACACTGCCGCTGGTCACGGGTCTGGCGAAGGCGGACGATCTGCATGAATGGTATACCGCGCTGTTGTTCGAACCGACCCCGCTGCAACTGCAGCAGGAACAACAGGGACGGGTACGGATCTACGACGGTCTCACTGATGTCGAGGTGAACCGGGCGCTTGACGAGCAGTTCGAGCGTGTCGAGGCGATGATGTTCACCGGTGTGGTCGTGACCGACGCCGAGGGCAGACCACTGCAGGATCCGGCAACCGGTGAGCCGGTGGTGGAGGAAGACGGCTGCTGAGGTGCTGTGTCGTGAATTCAGCAGGCACGCGCCGGCTTCATTCCCTGCCGGTGCCAGCGTCGGGTGCCTGTACTGAACCGTGGCCAAACCTGTCCTGGAAACTACACGGAGGTTCGACTTCTGCAGGTGGGGCTGGCGGAAATCGCAGCCGGCTGGCAGTGTGCTGCGAGGTATGTCCGTGACGTGAAAAATCACCACATAAAACATGTGGATTGACGTGTTACGTCATGCGTGTACAATACTCGCACCCGGGAAAACCAGGTGCTCGAACGAGACCGTATTTTCCGGGCCTTGACCCCTAAGCGGGGTTTTTTTATTCCCCGGACAGGATGGTCCATGGCAGCACGCAGGGGAGGGATTGGGCTCAACGCGATAATTCCAAGAATAAATTTCGGAGTTCATGGAGTGGGCCTTTGGCCCATTTTTTGTTTCCGGGGAACAGGATGAGGCAGGACCCGCTACATATTGGTGACATGCTGGAACCGGGCATTCGCTCGATGGGATATGAACTGGTCGGCGTGGAATACCAGAGCGGAGGCAAGGGCGGTGGCCTGTTGCGTGTCTACATCGACAGCGCAGACGGCATCAGCGCGGATGACTGCCAGAAGGTGAGTTACCAGGTCAGCGGCGTGCTGGACGTCGAGGACCCGATACCGGGGCACTATACCCTGGAGATTTCATCCCCCGGTCTGGACAGGTTGCTGTTCCGGCCGGAGGATTTTGAACGTTTTGCCGGGCAGCTGGTGAAACTGCGGGCAGCCAGTCCCGTTAACGGGAGGCGTAATTTCAAGGGCCGTCTTGTCGGATTACGGGATGGGCAGGTGGTTATCGAGCAGGATGACGGGGAAGTCAGCCTGGCATATGAACAGGTAGATCAGGCGCGGCTGGTGCCGGAATACTGACAAGCGGCGTTTGGAGGTTTCGGGAATGGACAGTAAAGAGATACTGATGGTCGTGGACGCGGTATCGAATGAGAAAGGCATCGACAAGGAAATTATCTTCGAGGCCATCGAGAGTGCACTGGCGACGGCAACCCGCAAGCGTGGTAGTGGTGAGATTGACGCGCGCGTCGCCATCGACCGCAAGACCGGTGAATACGAAACCTTTCGCCGCTGGCAGGTGGTGGACGAGTCCCTGGCCGAAGCAGCAGACGAGGACGACGAGGACGTGTTGAGGTTCGAGTTTCCCGAACGCCAGATCACGCTGGCTGCCGCCAGGGAACTGGAGCCGGACATCCAGCACGGCGACTACATCGAGGAGCCGATGGAATCCGTACCTTTCGGGCGTATCGGTGCGCAGACTGCCAAGCAGGTCATCGTGCAGAAAGTCCGCGAGGCCGAGCGCGCCATGGTGGTCGATGCCTACAAGCACCGGGTTGGTGAACTGGTGACCGGCGTCGTCAAGCGCGTCGAGCGCGGCAACGTCTACCTGGACCTCGGCAGCAACGCGGAGGCGATCATCCTGCGCGAGGAAATGATTCCGCGGGAAGCCGTGCGACCGGGCGACCGGCTGCGCGGTTACCTGCGCGAGGTCAGCGCCGAGCAGCGCGGCCCGCAGCTGTTCGTGACCCGGGTCGCGCCGGAATTCCTGCTGGAACTGTTCAAGCTGGAAGTGCCCGAAGTCGGACAGGACCTGATCGACATCCTGGCCGCTGCCCGCGACCCCGGTCTGCGCGCCAAGATTGCAGTGAAGAGCAATGATCCGCGCATCGACCCCGTTGGTGCCTGCGTGGGCATGCGCGGTTCACGGGTACAGACGGTTTCCACCGAGTTGTCCGGAGAGCGCGTCGACATCATTCTCTGGGACGAAAACCCGGCGCAGTTCGTCATCAATGCCATGTCACCCGCCGAGGTGGCTTCCATCGTGGTGGACGAGGAAACGCACACCATGGATATCGCCGTCAGCGAGGACCAGTTGTCCCAGGCGATCGGCCGCGCCGGCCAGAATGTCCGGCTCGCCAGCCAGCTGACCGGCTGGACCCTGAACGTAATGGACGAGGCGGAGGCCGAGAAAAAGAGCGAGGCGGAGGCATCCACCCTGCAGAAAATGTTTGCGGAACAGCTCGATGTCGACGAGGAGATTGCGGCGATCCTGGTGCAGGAAGGCTTCTCCACCATCGAGGAAATCGTCTATGTGCCCAACAGTGAGCTGCTGGCCATCGAGGAGTTCGACGAGGACATGGTCGAGGAACTCCGCGGCCGTGCGCGGGATGTACTGCTGACCCAGGCCATCATGAAAGAGGAGAAACTCGGTGATGCCGAGCCGGCTGCAGACCTGCTGGCCATGGAGGGAATGGACGAGCCGCTGGCCTTTGAACTGGCCAGCCGCGGCGTCATCACCATGGAGGACCTGGCAGAGCAGGCGGTTGACGACTTGCTGGAAATAGACGGAATGGATGCGGAGCGGGCAGGTGCCTTGATCATGACGGCCAGGGCACCCTGGTTCGCGGAAGAGGCTGCCGACTGACTCTTTGCAGAGGAGCGAGACAGGTAATGACCGAAGTTACAGTAAAGCAATTCGCTGAAGTCGTTGGTGTTCCAACCGACAGGCTGTTGACCCAGCTGGGTGAGGCTGGCCTGGAGGTTTCCGATGAGAACGCCACCATATCCGATAGCGAGAAAACACGCTTGCTGGAATTCCTGCGCCAGAGCCACGGCAAGCGCAGCGCGCTCTCGGTGGGTGGCGCCAGCAAGATCACCCTGAAACGCAAGACCCAGAGCGAGTTGCGTGCGACGGTTCCTGCCGGACGCGGTCCTGCAGGCCGGGGTGCGCTGCGCACCGCCAGGCCCGAGGCAAAAACCGTCACCGTGGAAGTGCGCAAGAAGCGCACCTATGTCAAACGCGCCGACCTGGTTGCTGAAGAACAGGAACGTCTGGACCAGGAGGCCGAGGAGAAGGCCCGGTTGCGCGCCGAAGAGGAGGCCCGCAACGAGGCGCTGCGCCAGGAGCGCGAAGCCGCCAGGAAGAAGCAGGAAGAAGAGGCCGCAGCCGAGGAGGCACGGCTCAAGTCAGAGCGCGAAGCGCGCCAGCAGGCCGCTGAAGAGGCGCGCCAGAAGGCCATTGCCGCGGCTGATGCCCGCAAGGCTGCCGAGGAGCCACGCAAGAAAAAGGCCGTTGATGTTGACCGCAAGTCACGCGAGGACCGGGACACCAAGTACGGCCGCAAGCAATTGCACGTGACCGCCGGCAAGGGCGGTCGCCGCAAGGCCAAGGCAAGGCCGTCACGGCGTATCACGATTGAATCGACCGGCGAGCACGGCTTTGAAAGGCCGACAGCGAGTGTCGTGCGCGAGGTCGAGATACCGGAAAGTATCGTGGTTTCGGAACTCGCCCGGAAGATGTCGGTGAAGGCGGCCGAGATCATCAAGGTGTTGATGCAGATGGGCGTGATGGCCACCATCAACCAGACGCTTGACCAGGATACGGCGACCCTGGTTGTCGAGGAAATGGGCCACATCGCCAAGCCCATGCAGGAAAACATTCTCGAAGAGGAACTCAAGCAGCAGGTCGAGGAAATATCCGGGGAGCGCCTGCCGCGGCCGCCGGTCGTGACCATCATGGGCCACGTCGACCATGGCAAGACTTCACTGCTGGATTATATCCGCCGCACCAAGGTGGCGGATGCCGAGGCCGGCGGAATTACCCAGCACATCGGTGCCTACCATGTGGAAACCCCGAAAGGTATGGTCAGCTTCCTGGATACCCCGGGCCACGCCGCGTTTACCGCGATGCGCGCCCGCGGCGCCGGCGTCACCGACATCGTGATCCTGGTGGTCGCTGCCGACGACGGCGTCAAGCCGCAGACCAAGGAGGCCGTGCAGCATGCCCGGGCGGCCGGTGTCCCGCTGATTATTGCGGTCAACAAGATCGACAAGCCGGAGGCCGACCCGGAACGGGTAAAGAACGAGATGTCGGCACTGGAAGTCATCCCCGAGGACTGGGGCGGCGACACCATGTTCGTGCCGGTATCGGCCAAGACCGGTGCCGGTGTCGACGACCTGCTGGATGCCGTGTTGCTGCAGGCGGAAGTGCTGGAACTGACAGCGGTGCGCGATTGTCCCGCTACCGGCATCGTGGTCGAATCCAGTCTCGACAAGGGCCGCGGCGCGGTCGCGACCGTGCTGGTGCAGAACGGCGTGCTGCACAAGGGCGACCTGGTGCTGACCGGTACGGAGTACGGCCGGGTGCGCGCCATGTTCGACGAGAGCGGCAAGCAGATTGACGAGGCCGGACCGTCGATGCCGGCCCTGGTGCTGGGTCTGTCAGCGGTACCCAACGCCGGTGACGATGTCATCGTCGTGGCCGACGAACGCAAGGCCCGGGAGCTCGCCCAGCTGCGCCAGGAAAAGTCCCGCGACCAGCGGCTGGCGAAGCAGCAGCAGGCGCGTCTCGAGGACGTGTTCTCCTCGGTTGCCGAGGGCAAGACGCCGACGCTCAACATCGTGCTCAAGGCGGATGTGCAGGGCAGTGCCGAGGCGCTTGGCGACGCGCTGACCAAGCTCACTTCCGAGGAAGAGGATGTGAAGGTCAAGGTGGTCTCCAGCGGCGTGGGCGGCATCAACGAGTCGGACGTCAACCTGGCGATTGCATCCAATGCCATCATTATCGGCTTCAACGTGCGCGCGGACGGCTCTGCCCGGCGCATGATCGAAGAGAACAATATCGATCTCAAGTACTACAGCGTGATCTATAACGCGATCGATGACGTCAAGGCTGCCGCCAGCGGCATGATGGCGCCGGAGATGCGCGAACAGATTATCGGCCTGGCCGAGGTGAAGGAAGTCTTCCGCTCTCGCAAGCTCGGCGACATCGCTGGCTGTATCGTGGTCGACGGCGTGGTCAGGCGGAGTTCGCCAATTCGCGTGCTGCGCGACAACGTCGTCATCTTCGAGGGTGAACTCGAATCCCTGCGGCGGTTCAAGGACGATGTCAACGAGGTCAAGGCTGGCACGGAGTGCGGCATTGGCGTGAAGAACTACAGCGTCAAGGAAGGCGATCAGATCGAGGTGTTCGACCGCTTCGAGGTGCAACGTTCGCTGTAGCCGGTCGCTGCTGCAAGCAGCAATCCGGCAGGTCTTTTTTCAGTCTATTGAACCCTTCTGTACGCAGGTCTGTTTGTCATGCCCAGAGAGTTTCCCAGAACGCGTCGCGTTGCCGAACAGTTGCAGCGCGAGCTGGCTGCGCTGATACGCGAGGAACTTAAGGACCCGCGTCTGGGCATGGTCAGCGTGTCTGCGGTGCAGGTATCGCGCGACCTGTCGCACGCGAAAGTCTATATCTCGGTGCTCGGCACAGAGGAACAGACAGAGGCGTCGATGCGGGTGCTGAAGCATGCTGCCGGCTACCTGCGCCACAAGCTCGGCAAGCTGCTGCACATCCGGGTGATCCCCGAACTGCATTTTTTCCACGATCGCTCGCTGGAAGAAGGTGCCCGCATGGGCGCCCTGATCAACAAGGCCATTGCCAGCGACCGGGGCAATGACGGAAGTGATGACGAATCACGCTGATTTCTCAATAAGGTGGCGGGACAAAGATGGGCCGAAGACATAGCAATCTGCGCCGGGTAAACGGCATCCTGCTGCTGGACAAGCCGCAAGGCATGACCTCCAACGCCGCGCTGCAGGTGGTGAAGCGGCTGTACCAGGCGCGCAAGGCCGGCCATACCGGCAGCCTGGACCCGCTGGCGACCGGCCTGTTGCCGCTGTGCTTCGGTGAGGCCACCAAGGTTTCCGGTTTCCTGCTGGACGCCGACAAGCGCTACCGGGTTGTCTGCAAGCTGGGCGAACGCACCACGACCGGTGATGCCGAGGGCGAGGTGGTTGAACAGCGGCCGGTGGAGGCTGTTACCGAGGCGCGCCTGCGCAAGGTGCTGGAAGGCTTCGTCGGCGAGATCGAACAAATCCCGCCGATGTACTCTGCAGTCAAGCACAAGGGCGAGCGTCTCTACAAGCTGGCGCGCCAGGGGGTCGAGGTCGAGCGCGAGGCCCGCAAGATAGACATTCACTCGCTGACGTTGCTGGATTGCAGTATTCCCGTTTTCCAGATCGATGTGCATTGTTCCAAGGGGACCTACGTACGCACCCTGGTCGAGGACATCGGTGAGCAGCTGGGCTGCGGCG
Organism: Gammaproteobacteria bacterium; assembly: GCA_050116715.1. Classification (GTDB taxonomy): domain Bacteria; phylum Pseudomonadota; class Gammaproteobacteria; order UBA9214; family UBA9214; genus UBA9214. The sequence goes on along the minus strand of JASFOC010000013.1, from coordinate 6,579 downwards.
CCCATGTGACCGCCCTGCGCCGGCTGGCCGTGGGGCCCTTCGACGACTCGCAACTGATTGATATGGCAGCGCTTGAGGCCACGGCCGCGGAAAGCATGGCCGCCCTCGACAAGCTGCTGCTGCCGATGGAGAGCGGCCTGACACAATGGCCGGGCGTCCGTCTCAGCGGGGATGCCGCCTTCTACCTGCGCCAGGGACAGCCGGTGCTGGTGCCGCAGGCCCCGACCGAGGGCTGGGTGCGCCTCTACGAAGGCGAGTCGCGCTTCCTCGGGATGGGCGAGATTCTCGACGACGGCCGGGTGGCGCCGCGGCGGTTGATGACCGTCTCCTGATCCGGGAATGGAAAGTCTTGTGGCAGGCGGTGGCGGCGGTTAGAATACGCAGCTCACTAAATTTTGCAGAAATTATCAAGTAAATTCCGGGAGTTTTTTACATGGCTCTAGATGCCGAACAAAAAGGGCAGATCGTCAAGCAGCATCAGCGTGGTGAAGCGGATACCGGTTCACCCGAAGTACAGGTCGCCCTGTTGACAGCTAACATTACCCACCTGACTGACCACTTCGCGAAGCACAAGGGTGATCATCATTCCCGCCAGGGTCTGCTGCGCATGGTGAACAAGCGCCGCAAACTGCTCGACTACCTGAAAGGCAAGGACAGCCAGCGTTACCAGGACCTCATCAGCAATCTCGGCCTGCGTCGCTAGTACGCCGTGACTGTATGCAGTTAACCCTTCACCTTATTCACACCTAAGGAACAATGCCCGTGAGCGCTATCAAGAAGACCTTTCAGTATGGAGACCAGACGGTCACACTAGAAACCGGGGAGATCGCCCGCCAGTGCAGTGCCGTCATTGTCAGCATGGGACAGACCATGGTGCTGGCAACGGTCGTCGGTGACAAGAATCCGATGGAAGGTCGTGACTTCTTCCCGCTCACGGTTGACTACCAGGAGAAGGGCTACGCAGCCGGGCAGATTCCGGGCAACTTTTTCCGCCGCGAGGGACGCCCCAGCGAGGCGGAAACCCTGATGTGCCGGCTGGTCGACAGGCCATTGCGGCCGTTGTTCCCCAAGGGCTTCACCCATGAGGTGCAGGTCATCCTGACAGTCATTTCCTACGACCCGCAGGTCAACCCGGATATCCCGGCCATGATCGGTGCCTCGGCGGCGATGTCGATCTCCGGTCTGCCGTTCAACGGTCCGATCGGTGCGGCCCGCGTCGGTTACATCGACGGCAATTACGTGCTCAACCCCACCACTGACCAGATGGCCGAGTCTAAACTCGACCTGGTGGTTTCCGGGACGGAGAGCGCTGTGTTGATGGTGGAATCGGAAGCCAGGGAACTGTCAGAAGAAATCATGCTGGGATCGGTGGTCTTCGGCCACGAGCAGCAGCAGGTTGTGATCAATGCCATACGCGAACTGGCTGCTGAAGTGAACACCCCGGCGATGGAGTGGACGCCGCCGCAACCGAACCTGGCAGTGGCAGAGGCAGTCGAGAAGGAAGGCAGTGAGGCGATTGCCGCGGCCTACAAGGTCGCCGACAAGCAGGACCGTTACACCCTGCTGGGCAAGGTCCGCGAGGAGATCGTCGACAAGCTGGCCAGCGACGATGCCGATGGCTTCTCCGCCGACGAGGTCAAGGCGGCAATCGGCAAGCTGGAAAAGAAGATCGTGCGCAGCCGCATTATCGCAGGCGAACCCCGCATCGATGGCCGTGACACCCGCACCGTGCGCCCGATTACGATACGCACCGGCGTGTTGCCGCGCGCGCATGGTTCCGCGCTGTTTACACGTGGCGAGACGCAGGCCCTGGTCGTGACGACCCTGGGTACCGAGCGGGATGCACAGCTGGTCGATGCCCTTTCCGGTACCACCCGCGAACAGTTCATGCTGCACTACAACTTCCCGCCGTACTGTGTCGGCGAGACCGGGCGCATCGGCGGCACCAAGCGCCGCGAGGTCGGCCACGGCAAACTGGCCAAGCGCGGCGTCAGCGCCGTGATGCCCGATTCCGAGAATTTCCCGTATACCATCCGCGTTGTCTCCGAAATCACCGAGTCCAACGGTTCCAGTTCCATGGCAAGCGTCTGCGGCAGCAGCCTTTCAATGATGGATGCCGGTGTACCCATCAGCGCACCGGTTGCCGGTGTGGCCATGGGCCTCATCAAGGAGACAGACGGTTTTGCGGTCCTTACCGATATCCTGGGTGATGAAGATCACCTGGGTGACATGGACTTCAAGGTTGCCGGTACCGGGAACGGTGTGACCGCGCTGCAGATGGATATCAAGATCGAGGGCATCACCAAGGAGATCATGGAGCAGGCGCTGTCGCAGGCAAATGCCGGTCGCATGCATATCCTGGGAGAGATGAACAAGGCAATCTCCACGCCGCGCGAGGAAGTCTCCGATTTCGCGCCGCGTTACATCACCATCAAGATCAACCCGGACAAGATCCGTGACGTGATCGGCAAGGGCGGTGCCACCATCCGTTCCATCACCGAGGAAACCGGTGCCAGTATCGACATCGATGACGACGGCAATGTGAAGATCGCCTCGGTCGACCTGGAAGCGGGCAACGAGGCACGCCGCCGCGTCGAGCAGATCACCGCGGACGTCGAGGTCGGCAGCGTCTACGACGGCAGGGTCGCCAAGCTCATGGACTTCGGCGCCTTCGTTACCATCCTGCCCGGCAAGGACGGCCTGGTACACATCTCGCAGATCAGCGATGAACGGGTGCAGAACGTCAGTGACAAGCTTTCCGAGGGTGACATGGTCAAGGTCAAGGTCCTTGAAGTCGACAAGCAGGGCCGCATCCGCCTCAGCATGAAGGCGGTTGGACAGGACTGATACCAGTACAATTGTTACCGGAAGGGGCCGCAAGGCCCCTTTTTTGTGGCCGCTGCACGCAATAGTGCTCAATTAACCTGCGCTGCCGGCTGCGTTAACAACCCGGCAGGGGCGTGGGTATACTGCATGCATTTTTTATCATCGTTGCTTGTGTCATACCGGCGCGGCCAATAACTCAACACCGGGTAATCTGTCTGTACTGTTGTTGACATGACCAGGGTTCAGGACACTAGACAGGTGGCTGCGGGTGCCCGCTTTGCTCGCATGGCGACTGGCCGTCCATGGTTCGCACTGCTGCTTGCCCTGGTCACCGTCCTGGGCGGCTGCTCCTTTACGCCTTCGCAGGTTGAGACGCCGCCGGCCCCGCTGCCCCGGATCCCGCCAGGTACATGGCGGGCTGTTGATGAGCAGGTCTACAACGCATCCGTGTATGCACGGCAGGAGTCGGAAGCGTATGCCAGGGTTGCCATGGACGAGTGGCTATGGCGGGTGCGTCAGCGCACAGAAGAGGTGTTCATTCCCTGGTATAGCGGTTACTGGACGCAGCAGTGGATCTCCATCAAGGTATCCTGGTACAGGTTGCAGAGCGACGCAGGGGAGGACATGCCGGAAGCAAGGCTGGCCAGCTACCTGCAGGAGCAGTTCTACAGCCAGGTGCTGGAACCGGTCAGCAGTTTCGTTGATCCGCACACTGTCATGGAGGATACGACTACCCGTTACCTGCAGGAGATGAAAGATGCGATTGCCCCGCTGCCAGCCAGGTATCATATCCCCGCCGGGTTATTCAAGCAGCACCTGGAAGCCATCCCCGCCATCGGGGGGACCGGGGGGGCGCTGCAGGATGCTTCGCTCTACGCGGTCCTGCAGGACGCAGATCTGGCAGGCGTGACTGGCTACGAATCGTTGCTTGCACAAATTGCCGCAGTCAACGGCAGCACCACACCGACACCGTCAGCGGACAGGCTCCAGGTCGTCGCCAGGAGAGCAGTGGACAAGCTGCTCGGTACGCTGACAGTGCGCGGTGGTGCGGCAGCAGCCTCTGCCATCGTGGGCGGTTTCTGGGGGATGTTGATTTCAACCGGTTCTGCTGTCTGGGGCGTGGTGGAACATGACAACGACAAGCCCGTCATGGAAGCGCAATTACGGGAAAACCTGGATGCCGCGATGGCGGTGATGTGGCAGGACCTGGTCGAGGACCAGGACAGTGGCGTTACGGCCGTGGTGCATCACATGAGCACCCGGATTGAAAGTGCGCTGTTTCAACCCATGCAGGAACCGTTGCGTCCGGACATGCTGCAACCGGCAGTCCCGCTGTTTTGAGCCGCGGCTACGGCGTGCTGATACGGCCTGCAGCTGCGCACTGTTGTATCGATTAAACTGCCGGTCTGGCTGCTTTCTTTTTTTTCACCTTGCGCCCGGCTTGCTGTTTTTTCAGGGGGGGCTCCAGTCGCGAGATTTTCAGCGGCTGGCCGCAGACCCGGGTTTTCCCGAGGTCCTGAAACACTGCCTTCGGCATGCCTTTGGGAAGGTCGACCAGGCTGTAGTCCTCGTGAATATCGATATGACCGATGTGCTGGCCATCCAGCCCTGCCTCATTGGCGATGGCGCCGACAATGTTGCCGGGTTTGACGTCATGCTGCTTGCCCACCTCGATGCGAAAGCGCTCCATGTCCCTGGCCGGGGGGCGGGACTGTGGTTTGCGTGGCCCCGCTTTGCCCGGATCCCTGTGCTGCCGGGTTGCATGCGGTTGCGTCGGGGGCCGCTCCTTGTGCTTTCCGGGAACGGCCTTGCTGCGGACGGGCTTCGCTTTCTCCGGTTTCACTAGCAACTCGCGATCACCAATGGACATTTTGGCAAGTGCCGCTGCAATCTCGATCGCCGGCACATCATGTTCCTGCTGATACTGTTCCAGCAGACTCTGCATGAAATCCAGTTCGCCGGCCGCCAGGGTGTCGCTGATGCTCTGCTTGAAGTCGGCAATCCGCTTGTTGTTGACCATCTCGGTCGAGGGTAACTCCAGCCGCTCGATTTTCTGCCGCGTCGCCTTTTCGATGGCGTTGAGCATGCGCTGTTCCCGGGGCGCGACAAACAGGATGGCATCACCCTGGCGGCCGGCCCGTCCGGTGCGGCCGATCCGGTGTATGTAGGACTCCGTGTCATAGGGAATGTCGTAATTGACCACGTGACTGATCCTGTCCACGTCCAGTCCCCTGGCGGCGACGTCGGTGGCGACCAGGATGTCCAGCGAGCCCTGTTTCAGACGTTCAACCATCTGTTCCCGCTGCTTTTGTGCCATGTCGCCGTTCAATGCCTCGGCTGCATACCCCCTTGCCTGCAGCCGTACGGCCAGTTCCGTGGTGGCGACCTTGGTGCGGACAAACAACAGCATGGCCTCGAAGGGTTCCACCTCCAGGATGCGGGTCAGCGCATCCAGCTTGTGCAGACCGCTTACCAGCCAGTATCGTTGGCGAATGGTTTCTGCCGTGGCGGTGCGTGCCTTGATGGAAATTTCCTGCGGGGCGCGCAGGTGCCGTCGGGCAATGCGCTCGATCTCTTTTGGCATGGTTGCCGAGAACAGCGCCATTTGTCGCTGTGCCGGCGTCTGCTCCAGGATCCATTCGACGGCATCGATGAAACCCATGCGCAGCATCTCATCCGCCTCATCCAGCACCAGCGCCTGCAATGCATCCAGCTTGAGGGTTCCCTTGCGCATGTGGTCCATCACGCGCCCCGGGGTGCCGACCACGACGTGCACGCCGCGCTTCAACTGCCGTATCTGTCCGGTGTAATCCTGGCCACCGTAGACTGGCAGCACATGAAAGCCCTTCAGGTGTGAGGCATAACGCTGAAAGGCCTCGGCGACCTGAATCGCCAGTTCGCGGGTTGGTGTGAGGACCATGACCTGGACCTGCTGGCGGTTTGTGTCGATGCGCGACAGCAGCGGCAAGGCGAAGGCGGCCGTCTTACCGGTGCCGGTTGGCGCATGTCCCAGGAGATCCAGGCCGTCCAGCAGATAAGGTATGGCCTCGGCCTGAATCGGGGAGGGTGTTTCGTAACCGACCTCGTCGAGCGCGGCCAGGAAAGGGGCGGAAAGTTTCAGATCGCGAAAACTGGTGACGGGCGGGGTAGTTACTGACATCGGGAATTCCTGGTGGCGGGGGGTGTCGCGGCCAATGGTACGGCCGGGCGTGGAAGTATAATGCCACGCCCGCTGACAACACTAGCCCCGCAGGCAATATCTCGTGCCTGTGCGTTACGCAAGCAGTATCTATTCAGGCAGGAAAATACTGAGAATACTGCAGGAAGATTCCTGCGGCGGCTGCGCCACCTGTGCCGGGCACGAATACCATCCTCCTGAATTTGCGGCTTATATTGCCTGCTGCCCGCATGGATTCTGTTTCCGCACGCGGTAAAACGCTGATGATTATCGGGACCAGGGCAGGTTGCGAGTACCGGCAGAGGGTGTAAGGTCGGTCTCGTTGTTTTCCGGGGCTGGACACGATTGCAGGATGCGATCGCAAAGGATGGTATGCATGGATGCGCTACATCGCTGCGGCTGGTCATATACGTGGCTGTACTGCGCCTTTCTCCGGGCAGGCCTGCTGCAGTTTGCTGCTTGCATGGCCATGTGTGTGTGCGGTCTTGTGCATGCCGGCGTAACCGGCGGCGTCAGGGGGGAGGAGGACATCGATCCCCTGCGAACGCCCTGGGTTTATTATGAAAGCAGTGATT
>JASFOC010000012.1:0-14907 GCA_050116715.1 Gammaproteobacteria bacterium | reverse complement strand
AACCCTGACATGATGCGCCGGCATACACGCCGGCGCATGGTCCGGCGTCAGGCTGCAATCAGGTACACGCCGGCAATCATGAGCGACGCCGCCACCAGATTCCTGGCAAGTCCGGTCTCGCCAAACAACCAGGCGCCGTAAAGCATGCCGAACAACAGGCTGGTCCGCTTGACGGCAATCATGTAAGCCACCTCGACGTGTTCTATGGCGTAGAAATGCGCCAGTACCATACCGGCCATGAAGATCCCGACCATCAAGTGCACCCCTATATTCCTGCCAGCTGCAGACCAGCTTCGCAGCTCGCGTGATGCGAACAGGGTCGTGGCGGCAACTGCCAGCAAGGCAAAGTAGAACGGGCCGAAAAACTTCGGGGAGACATACTGCAGCGCCCCCTTGCCAAGCACCGAGGTGAGACTGTAGAGCGCTGCCGCACCCAGCATCAGGCGCGACCCCCGCTCCCGTGCAATGGCATAAAAAGGTGCCAACACGTCAAGCCCGCGGCCGGCACGCGCTGCGTCCAGGTTCAGCAGCCAGGCGCCGCAGACAACCAGCAGGATACCCCCGAGCCCTGACCCACTGACAGATTCTCCGAGGAAAAGATAGCCGGTAGCTATGTTGAACACGGGAGTAAATGCGAGGTAAGGCAGTGTCAGAGAAAGCGGGCATTCGCTGATGGCCCGCATGTACAACCACATGGCAAGAATTTCCAGCGGCAGCAGTGCTGCGACCCAGCCCCAGAATGGCAGGGTCAGTGCCGGCCAGGTCTGCAGGAACAGCAAGGGCAGCAGCAACAGGCCCGTAACACCAAAGCGAACCAGCACCAGTTCCGAGGGCCGGTAGTGCGACAGGTAGCGCTTGGTGACCGCATCCGCGGTGGCAAGACAGAAGGCAGACAACAGTGTCAGGCCCAGCCAGTGCATTGACAGCTTCCTGGTAACCGGCGGGACAGCGCGTTTCTGAACTTGCCTGCCGGGGAAAAAATCAGGAACTGATTACCTCGATACGCTCGACTTTCTGATAGCCACGCGGCAGCTTGTGTCCGCGGCGTCCGCGTTCGCCGGCAAACTCGTCCACCTCGTCCGGCTTCATCGTCTTGTATTTCTTGCCGGCGTAAACCGTGAGTTTCTCCCCGTCCTGAATACAATCGATTGCCGCAACGTATTCCTCTCTGCTCTTCAGCCTGGCAGACGGAATATTGATGATCTTGTTACCCTTGCCACGCGCCATTTGCGGCAGCTCCGCCAGCGGGATCACCAGCATGTAACCCTCGGTGGTTACGGCCACGATCCAGTCGTCGTCGAGCGCTCGCACAGCGACCGGTGGCAGCACGCGGGCTCCCGCGGGTACGGACAGTGTCGCCTTGCCGGCCTTGTTGCGTGAATACATGTCACCGAGCCGTGCGACAAAACCGTATCCGGAATCACTGGCGAGCAGATACAGGTGGTCAGGATCACCGCTCATCACCCCGACGAAACGTGCACCGTCAGCCGGCTTGAGCCTGCCGCTCAGGGGCTCGCCCTGCCCTCTGGCAGTTGGCAGGGTATGCGCCGGCAAGGCATAGGTCCTGCCGGTGGAGTCGATGAACACCACCAGTTCGTTACTGCGGGCACGGGCAGCCGCGGCAAACCCGTCACCGGCCTTGTAGTTCATCTCGGCAGGATTAATCTCGTGTCCCTTGGCAACCCGCACCCAGCCGTTTCTGGACAGGACAATGGTCACCGGCTCACTCGGCACCAGCGCGGTTTCATCGAGCGCCTGCGCCGGTGCCCGCTCTACCAGCCGTGAACGCCGCGCATCGCCGAATTTTTCGGCATCCGCCAGGAGTTCCTTGCGGATCAGGGTCTTCAGCCGCGCCGCCGAGCCGAGGGTCTTCTGCAGCATGTCGCGTTCCGCTGCCAGCGCCTCCTGCTCACCCTTGATTTTCATTTCCTCGAGACGGGCCAGCTGCCGCAGGCGGGTGTCGAGGATATAGTCGGCCTGTTCCTCGCTGAGGTCGAAACGCCTGATCAGTGCAGCCTTCGGCTTTTCCTCGGTGCGGATGATATGGATGACTTCGTCGAGGTTGAGGAAGGCAATCAGCAGTCCGTCCAGCAGGTGCAGGCGCCGGTTCACCTTGTCCAGGCGGTACTCGAGGCGGCGGCGTACCGTGGCTGTTCTGAATTCCAGCCACTCCTTCAGGATGCCGTGCAGGCTTTTGATTTTCGGCCTGCCATCCAGGCCGATCATGTTCAGATTGATGCGGACACTGCGCTCCAGGTCCGTGCTGGAAAACAGGTGCGACATCAAGGCTGCGACATCCACCCGGTTGGAACGCGGCACGATCACCAGCCGCGTGGGATTCTCGTGATCGGACTCGTCGCGCAGATCCTCGACCAGGGGAAGTTTCTTCGCCACCATCTGCGCTGCAATCTGCTCCAGCACCTTGCCGCCGGATGTCTGGTAAGGCAATGCGGTGATGACAATATCACCATTCTCGATTTCGTAGCAGGCGCGCATGCGTACACTGCCGTAGCCGTTGCGGTAGGCCTCGACGATCTCGGAACGCGGTGTGATGATCTCGCCACCGGTCGGGAAATCCGGGCCTTGAATAACCTCGCACAGGTCCTCCAGCGTGCTCTTCGGCTTGTCCAGCAGCAGGATGGCGGCCCGGGTAACCTCGCTGAGGTTGTGCGGCGGGATATCGGTGGCCATGCCCACGGCGATCCCGGTGGCGCCGTTCAGCAGCACGTTGGGCAGGCGTGCGGGCAGCAGCAGCGGTTCTTCCAGGGTACCGTCAAAATTGGGCACCCAGTCAACCGTACCCTGTCCCAGTTCTGCGAGCAGCACCTCGGCATAGTTCGCGAGGCGGGCCTCGGTATAGCGCATGGCGGCAAAGGATTTCGGATCATCAGGCGAACCCCAGTTGCCCTGCCCGTCGATCAATGGATAGCGGCAGGTAAAAGCCTGTGCCAGATGCACCATCGCCTCGTAACAGGCTGAATCGCCATGCGGATGAAACTTGCCCAGCACGTCGCCGACGGTACGTGCCGATTTCTTGTGTTTTGCAGATGCCAGCAGACCGAGCTCCGACATCGCATAGACGATGCGGCGCTGCACCGGTTTCATGCCGTCGCCTATGTGTGGCAGTGCGCGGTCGAGAATGACGTACATGGAATAGTCCAGGTAGGCCTTCTCGGTAAAGGACTTCAGCGGCAGTCTCTCGATGCCTTCGTAATCAAGTTCCAGTGTTTCCATTCCGGCTCCCGTCACTTACCCGGGTCTGTCCGCGCACTTGCCCGGGAAGGCAGTGCAGCCTGTTGCAACAAACCCTGAAAAACTGTTTTCCGCATCGCCGTGGCTGCTGTAGCGCACGGCCGGTATTCTCGATGCAGTCCTGCCCTGACCAACGCCTACTGGACCTCTGCAAGGTCACCCTTGTTTTCCAGCCAGGTTCGACGGTCTGCTGCGCGCTTGCGCGCCAGCATCATATCCATCACCTTGTGAGCGTCATCGTCTGCATCTATGGTCAGTTGCACCAGGCGCCGCGTCTCGGGGGCAATGGTGGTTTCCCGCAACTGCATGGGATTCATCTCGCCAAGCCCCTTGAAGCGCTGCACCATGACCTTGCCCCTGATCTTCTCGGCCGCTATGCGGTCGAGTACGCCCTGCTTCTCGCCGTCATCCAGTGCATAGAAGACTTCCTTGCCGACGTCGATGCGATACAGGGGCGGCATCGCGACGTACACGTGTCCTGCCTCCACCAGCGCGCGGTAATGGCGCAGGAACAGGGCGCACAGCAGCGTCGCTATGTGGGCACCGTCGGAATCGGCGTCTGCCAGGATGCAGATCTTGTTATAGCGCAGGTTCTTCAGATCGTTGGCGCCGGGTTCGACGCCAATGGCCACCGAGATATCATGGACCTCCTGGGAAGCCAGCACATCAGCAGAATCGACTTCCCAGGTATTCAGGATCTTGCCACGCAGCGGCATGATTGCCTGAAAGACACGGTCGCGCGCCTGCTTGGCAGAGCCGCCCGCGGAGTCACCCTCCACCAGGAACAGTTCGGAGCGTTCACTGTCAGCCGAGGTACAATCCGCCAGCTTGCCTGGCAGTGCCGGGCCGGAAGCCAGCTTCTTGCGCACGACCTTCTTGCCGGCCCGCTGACGCTTCTGCGCGTTGTCGATGGCCAGCCAGGCGATGCGTTCCCCCATCTCGGTATGATGGTTCAGCCACAGGCCGAAGGCATCGCGCACCACCCCGGAAACAAATGCGGCACATTCCCGCGAGGACAGCCGCTCCTTTGTCTGGCCGCTGAACTGCGGGTCGAGCAGCTTGACGGAAAGTATGTAACTGCAGTTGTCCCAGACATCTTCGGGACTGAGCTTGACGCCGCGTGGCAGCAGGTTGCGAAACTCGCAAAACTCGCGCACCGCTTCCGTCAGACCCATGCGCAGACCGTTGACATGGGTGCCGCCCTGCGCGGTCGGGATCAGGTTGACGTAACTCTCGGCAACCGGGTCGCCGCCTTCCGGCAACCACGCCAGCGCCCATTCGGCGGTCTCGTCATTGCCCGCCATTTTCCCGGTAAAAACCGTCTCCGGCAAGGTCGGCGAATCGCCGATCTCGCTGCTCAGGTAGTCTCTCAAACCATCCTCGTAATACCACTCCAGCTTCTCGCCGCTGGCTTCATCATGCAGTTTTACCCGGAGCCCCGGACACAGCACGGCCTTGGCACGCAGGATATGCTTGAGGCGCGACATGGAATACTTCGTGGTATCGAAGTACTGTGGGTCGGGCCAGAAACGCAGCGTGGTACCGGTATTCTGCTTGCCCACCTTGCCGATAACTTCCAGGTCCGATGCCTTCTCACCGCCGGCGAAAGCCATGTTGTATTCATTGCCGCCACGGCGTACCCATACCTCCAGGTGCCTGGACAGGGCATTGACCACGGATACGCCGACGCCGTGCAGCCCACCCGAGAACTGGTAGTTCTTCGACGAAAACTTGCCGCCCGCGTGCAGCCGCGTCAGGATCACCTCGACGCCGGGGATGCCCTGTTCCGGGTGGATGTCCACCGGCATGCCGCGACCGTCATCACGCACTTCCAGCGAACCATCCTTGAAGACAGTCACTTCAATCAGCGAGGCATGCCCGGCAAGCGCCTCGTCCACGCTGTTGTCGATAACCTCCTGTGCCAGGTGGTTGGGACGCGTGGTGTCGGTGTACATACCAGGGCGCTTGCGCACCGGGTCAAGACCACTCAGGACCTCGATGGCGGCGGCATCATAAACAGCATTCATGGAGCAACTCCCAAGAAACGGCAGGTATCGATCATCAGTCGCCTATTATTGTCCTGCGCGAGCGAAATTTTCTGATTATCTGTTCCGGCTGCTGGTAAGGGCTGGCAGGATCACACATGTAATTGGTATAGAATTTCCTTCGGTACGCGTTTATGCCAGAGTCATCCAGTGGCTGCCAGGGGGAATCACCCAGTGCCTGCCACTCGCCATTGACGCCATAGGCAAAGCGGCGATAGGCCTTCTCGCCACAATGCAATCCTTCATGGGTGACATTCCAGATGCCATCATCGGAAATGATGACAACCGTGTAGCGCACGACCTGGTCATCGGTAACTGACAGCGCCGGCTCATCCAGCAAAATCCGGTAGGGACGGCCTGCTGTGCTGACACCGGTATCGAGCAGGTTCTTTTCCAGCGGGTATGCCGGCAACGCGCTGTCGAGTTCGCGCCATGCTTCAGATTGCTGGAACCTGCGCGGCTGCCAGCCGGATTCTCCGTCCTCAAAACCGGCAGCCTGTCCGGCCATGAAGACCAGCAGGGATATGAGCAGCACGCTGGCGTGAAGATTTCCTGGGAACAGGCCTGATTTCATGGGATGCGCAGTTTAGCGCGGCAACCGCCGCTTTGCGACCCCGAAATCAGTCCAGGTCGGCAAGCAGGGCAGCGCGCACCGGGGTAGCGACAGGTTCGATCTGATAGTTGTAGTTACTGTGGTCAATTCCCATGCCAAGCGAAGCGCCGGCCTTGAGATCCGCGACCATCCTGGCATCCAGCTCAAAGCGCAGGAAATGCACAGAGGAGGTTTTCTCCGCGGTATCCCGCTCAAGATCCTCATCGGCAATCGCGTATACCGGGTCATGACCATCAACCCGGATCCAGACAGTATCCTCAATCCCGATTAGCCGGGCGAGCAATTCCCGCCGCTGCGCCACATCCGGCTCCTCGATCATAAAGGTCGCCTTCCAGTTGCTGCCATCCGGAATCAACGGGTTATAGGCATCCAGCTCCTCCTGGATAGCCGCAGCCTCGAAAATGCGCTCGACCCGCAGCATCTCCTGGATCTGATACTGGATGGTCTGTCGGTCTTCGAAATACAGTGTCGCCACCGGGCCGATATGTAGCTTGCGGTTTTTTTTGTGCGCGAGCACACGCGCCCGAAAGTCGGCACGGTTGCCTGCATAGTCTTCAAGTGTGTAAAGATCGTCGCGGCTGAGTTTTTCCATCAGGGTTACCGGTTGTGTGTGTGGCTGCAAAGACCGGCGGCTAGATGCCGTAGGCCATGCGCAGCAGCGTCAATGGATGTTCGGGCCGCTTGCCGTCATCCAGCCCGTTCTCGATCTGGTGCCCCGCCATGGGACAGTCACTGCTGTAGTGTGCGGCTTCCGCCTTTTGTACACGGTTCACGACCGGGCGGCCGATCTTCATGGATATCTCGTGGAACTCGCGCTTTACCGCGTAAGTTCCATCATGTCCGGTACACCGTTCGATTGCCTCTACCGAGGTATCGGGAACCAGCTGCAGCAGGTCGCGCGTCTTCAAGCCGATGTTCTGTACCCGCAGGTGACAGGCGACCTGGTAGGCAATTTTCCCCAGCGGCTGGCTGAAATCCGTTTTCAGCTGCTCGTGACGGTGGCGCAGCATCAGGTACTCGAAGGGGTCATACATCGCGTCCCGGACCTTTGCGACATCGGGGTCGCCGGGAAACATCAGTGGTAATTCCTGCTTGAACATCAGCACACAGGAGGGAACCGGCGCAACAATATCCCAGCCTTCGTCCACCAGCCTGGCCAGCTCGGGGATATTGGCATCACGCGCCGCCCTGACTGCATCCAGGTCACCCAGTTCCAGCTTGGGCATGCCACAGCACTGCTCCCGGGGCGCCAGGGTGACCGGTATGTCGTTGTGCCGCAGCACCGCAATCAGGTCTGCACCGATTTCCGGCTCGTTGTAGTTGCAGTAACAGGTGGCGAAGACGGCCACCTTGCCGGTTGTCGGACCGGCTGCCACACCGTTTGCAGCAGTGGCACCTACCCGTGCCGCCTCGCGCTTGCGCAGCGGCTTTGCCGCATACGCCGGCAAGATAGCGTCGGGGTGGACCCCCAGCACCTTCTCCAGCAGCTTGCGTCCGGCCTGGCTGCGGTTGCCTGCATTCACGATTCCGGCGACAACCGGGATACCGGCCAGTCTGCCGACCCTGTCGGTGGAACTCAGCAGGCGGTCACGGGGACGGGTCCTGCCCTGTTTGAATTTCACTGCCTTGGCGCGCAGCATCAGGTGAGGAAAATCCACGTTCCATTCGTGCGGCGGGACGTAGGGGCACTTGGTCATGTAGCACATGTCGCACAGGTAACAGTGATCGACGACCTCCCAGTACACCTCGCGTGCCACGCCGTCGAGTTCCATGGTATCGGACTCGTCGATGGCATCGAACAGGGTGGGAAAGGCATTGCACAGGCTGAAACAGCGACGGCAGCCATGGCAGATGTCAAACACGCGCTCCAGTTCGGTGAACAGCGCCGCTTCGTTGTAAAACGCCTCACCGGTCCAGTCCAGCGGGTGCCGTGTCGGCGCCTCGAGACTGCCTTCGCGGGGACCTTCTGATCTAGAAGCCATCGATGCTTTCCTCAGACTACACAAGCCAATGAGAAAGGGCCGGTTAAACCGGCCCTCGAGTTGCAGACCGCTGCAAAAACGCTACCTAGTCGTCCAGGCTGTCCAGCGCCTTCTGGAAGCGGTTGGCGTGGGAGCGCTCGGCCTTGGCCAGGGTCTCGAACCAGTCAGCGATCTCATCGAAGCCTTCATCACGTGCGGACTTTGCCATGCCGGGATACATGTCGGTGTACTCATGGGTTTCACCGGCTATCGCGGCCTTCAGGTTGTTTGAGGTTCCGCCGATCGGCAGGCCGGTCGCCGGGTCACCGACGGCTTCCAGGTATTCCAGGTGGCCGTGTGCGTGGCCGGTTTCACCCTCCGCAGTGGAACGGAAAACTGCGGCAACGTCGTTGTAACCCTCGACATCCGCCTTGGCCGCGAAATACAGGTAGCGGCGGTTTGCCTGGGACTCGCCGGCAAATGCATCTTTCAGATTCTGTTCTGTGGAACTGCCTTTCAAATCCATAATAATCCCTCGTCATGTCACTGTTTTTTAAGATGGGCCTGCGCCCTGCCCCAATGTTTAGACTCTGTCTAATACAGCATACTCTAGTCCTGAACCAGACGACCGTCAAGCACCACTGCAGACAACTATCGTCTTGTTTGACCCTTGTCGTCGAGGTGGGTTAACGTAGGCCGATTACGGGGAATATTCAAGTCATGGCCAAAAAAACACCTCAGGAACCCGACTTCGAGACCGCCCTGCAGGAACTGGAAATGCTGGTCCAGCAGATGGAACAGGGCGAACTGAGCCTGGAGGACTCGCTGAGTCATTTTGAGCGCGGTGTAAAACTGTCAAGAACCTGCCAACAGGCACTGAAGGCCGCGGAACAGAAAGTCGAGATTCTGATGCAGAAAAACGCCGGGGAAGAAATCGTCCCGTTCGACAGTGAAGACGCCTGACGCCCCCCTGACTGCGTTCATGGCCGCGTGCCAGGCGCGCCTGGAACGGACACTCGACCACTGGCTGCCAGCCGCAACCACCCACCCTGCCCGCCTGCACGAAGCCATGCGCTACGCCGTGCTCGAAGGCGGCAAAAGGATTCGTCCGACACTTGTCTACGCCGGCGGTATGGCCACGGGTGCAGCCCAGGCCGGGCTGGACGCACCGGCCTGCGCGGTGGAACTGATTCATGCCTATTCACTGGTGCACGACGATTTGCCGGCGATGGACGACGACGACCTGCGCCGCGGCAAGCCGAGCTGCCACCGCGCCTTCGGCGAAGCTACCGCCATCCTGGCAGGCGATGCCCTGCAAGCACTCGCGTTCCAGGTGCTGGCACAGGATGACCAGCAGTGTGATGCCGCCGCGCGCCTGGACATGATCAGGAGGCTGGCACTGGCATCCGGATCGCGGGGCATGGCCGGCGGACAGGCAATCGACCTCGCGGCAACCGGGCAACAGCTGAATATCGCGGAACTCGAGGACATGCATATCCACAAGACCGGCGCCCTGATCCGTGCCAGCGTGGTCCTTGGCGCCCTCTGCGGGAACAACCTCGACAGTGCGCAACTGGGCCGTCTCGACCACTATGCCAAGTGCATTGGCCTCGCCTTCCAGATTCGCGATGATATCCTCGATGTAGAAGGCGAGACGGAAACCCTCGGCAAGCACACCGGCATGGACCTGCACAGGGAAAAATCAACCTACCCGGCACTCATCGGTCTGGATGCTGCGCGGCAACGGGCACGGGAACTGCACGAGGATGCACTGGATAGCCTGGCCGGATTCGATGAAAATGCTGACCCGCTGCGCTGGATATCAGCATATATTATTGATAGGGAAAGATAATTTATATTTGCACAAATATCCTGTGATTGCAGCACGCAATCCAGGCGAGTAATATCCTACCCGATTACTCAGGAATTCACGGGTAACAACGGACCGCAACCAATACCCCTTTCGGCAGGTAGGCAGTCAGCCAGTCGATCGGTAGGCTTGCACCCCCGTTTTTTGTGACGTACGAGCGCACCGGACACTATCGATGAAATCCCGCAAACTGGCACAGGAAAACACCCACGTCATCGCCGACGTTCAGAGCAGTGCCGATACCCGGCGCCTCAAGATCGACAAGGTCGGGATCAAGGATATTCGCCATCCTGTCCGGGTAATGGATCGCAGCGGCGGCGAGCAGCACACTATCGCCACCTTCAACATGTACGTGAACCTGCCCCACAACTTCAAGGGCACACACATGTCACGCTTCGTCGAAATCCTGAACCGGCATGAACGTGAAATCACTGTCGAATCGTTCCGGGAGATGCTGAGCGAGATGACCGAAAGGCTGGAGGCGGACTCGGGCCACATCGAGATGAACTTCCACTACTTTATCAACAAGGCCGCGCCGGTCTCCGGCGTCGAGAGCCTGCTCGACTACGACGTCAGCCTGATCGGGGAAATCATCGACGGCAAGCCCAGGATGAACGTCAAAGTGGTGGTCCCGGTAACCAGCCTGTGCCCCTGCTCCAAGAAGATTTCCGACTACGGCGCGCACAACCAGCGATCCCATGTCACCGTCAGCGCAGAAACCCAGGGGTTCGTCTGGATCGAGGATCTTATCGACCTGGTGGAAAACGAAGCATCCTGCGAACTCTATGGCCTGCTGAAACGGCCCGACGAAAAATACGTGACCGAAAAGGCCTATAACAATCCCAAGTTCGTCGAGGACATGGTGCGCGACGTGGCCACGCGCCTGAACGAGGATGATCGCATCACTGCCTACACCGTGGAATCAGAGAACTTCGAGTCCATACACAACCATTCAGCCTATGCCCTGATCGAACACGTCAAGGACAAGGCCTGACATTATCACCCGGCCGCAGGCGGTATAAACGCGCGCCGGCGCCGGAGCTTTCAGTACTTCTTGCGCAGTGTCATCAGGCGACCGTCGTTGTCGATCTCCAGCCGGCCCAGGTAGGTCATCCCCAGCAGCGTATGCTGCGGCGCACCGCCTTCCAGCACAACAGCCTCGACATTGCGCAATTCCAGGCTTCCCACCTTCACGGAATCCAGTGTCACGGCCCAGGCGCGTGCCACGCCCGAAGCAGTGCCTACCGTAGTCGGCGTGCCGCTGACACGGAAGTCGATACCCAGCCGGCGCGCCTCGTCGGCATTCAGCGCCACTTTTGATGCACCGGTATCGACCAGGAAGCTAACCGTCAGACCGTTGATACTGCCGACGGTGGTATACATGCCGGCGCTGTTGCGCCAGACCTGGACCTCCTGCACCTCGGCCGTGCGCTTGCGCGCAGTTACGCGTCCATCCAGCCGCGCCTCGATTTCCCGGCCATCGATTTCCAGCAGCGCGGATTCACTGTCTGCCGCCAGCAGACGGACACCTTCGGGGCCGTTCTGGCCGGCCCTGAGAACATGCTGCCGGCCGTCGATGAGCAGCACGGCCCGACCACTGAACAGGCCGACCACGCGGACATCCGGTGTCGCGTGGGCGACATTCAGCACGCCTGCAACAAACAGTACTGCGAGGTGTCGTAAAATTCCGGATAATGCCATGACTGTATCCACTGACCACCAGACCTGATTATGAAGCCGCTAACCATCTTCCGCCACATTGCCTGCGAGGGGCCCGGATATCTCGACAACGTGCTCAAGCGGTATTCCATTCCGTATCGGCTGGTCAAAATCGACCTGAACGAGTCGCTGCCCCGGGGCATCGAGGAGACTTCCGGCCTTGTGTTCATGGGCGGCCCCATGAGCGTAAACGACCCGCTGCCATGGATCAGTCAGGAACTGGCGCTCATTCAGGCGGCACAGGCCTGCGGCATGCCGGTCCTCGGACACTGTCTTGGCGGCCAGCTCATCAGCAAGGCACTGGGCGGAACCGTTGCGGCCAACGCCGTGAAGGAGATCGGCTGGCACCCGGTGCGCAAGAGCAGCACGGCGGCTGCCGCCGACTGGCTGGCCGACCTGCCGCAGGCGTCCACCCTGTTTCACTGGCATGGAGAAATGTTCTCGATACCGCAGGGAGCAGAAGTCGTCCTGGAAAACGACAACTGTGCTCACCAGGGTTTTACCATCGGTAACACCCTCGCCCTGCAGTGTCATGTGGAAATGACAGCATCCATGGTCGCTGAATGGGCATTGCTTTACCGTGACGAACTGGAAAATGCAGCCAGCACGGTTCAGTCAGCAGAGGAAATGACAGCCAACCTTGACGCCAGGATAGCAGCGGCACAACGGGTCGCGGACAGCCTGTACAGGCGCTGGCTGCGTCCGTTGCTCGAGGCGGCCGGCGACTAACCGGCACCACTCACAGGTGCGCCCACCCGGAGCAACTGGTAAACGGGCTGCAGACCAGTATCCGGAATGCAATCAGTCAAACCCATGAAAAACACCTTACGCACACTCCTGTTCCAGGGACTGATCGGCATGCTGCTCACCGGCTGTGCCAGCCTGGAACGCTACCCCGACAACCCGCGGCTGGAACATTTTGAGAGACAATCCAGCATGTCCGGCATGCGCGAACAGGGTGATGGCAGGACCCTGTTGATCGTGACATTCTCCGGCGGCGGTACACGTGCGGCGGCACTCGCCTATGGTGTGCTCGAAGCACTGAAAAATACACAGCTTGCCGGCAGCGGCGAGCACCGGACAATGCTGGGTGAAATCGACATGATCTCCTCGGTGTCCGGCGGCAGCATCACAGCCGCCTACTACGGCCTGTTCGGCGAACAGATCTTCACCGACTTCCGCGGTGCGTTTCTGGAACGCAACGTCACCTCGGAGCTGACCAGCATGCTGCTGACACCCACCACGCTCTCGCGCATCAGTTCTGATACTTTTGGCTCCGGTGATGTACTGGATGAGTACTTCGAAAAGCTGCTGTATGGCAAAGCCCCGATCGGAAAACTGGTTGATGGTGAAGGGCCCTTTGTACAGATCAACGCCACCGATCTGTTCAAGGGCGGGCAATTCGGATTCACACCGGAGCAATTTGCGCTCATCTGCTCCGACATCAACCAGTTCCAGGTGTCACGTGCGGTCGCCGCCTCCAGCGCCGTACCCATGGTGTTCGCCCCGCTGACCCTCACCAACCATGCCGGCAGCTGCGAATATACTCCGCCCGCATGGCTGCAGCAGGAGATCGGCAACAACAGTCGCCGCGACCGCATCGCCGGTAACATGAAGTCCTACCTGGACCGCAATGCACATCCCTATGTTCACCTGGTCGATGGCGGACTTGCGGACAACCTGGGGCTGCGCGCCGTGATGGACTATATCGTTATCGAAGGCGGTCTGTGGAATGTACTGCAACGCTTCGGACTCGAAGACGTCGAGAACATCGTGCTGCTGTCAGTCAACGCGACGGCCCTGTTGCCGTCGCAGTGGGAGCAATCAGACAAAACCCCGCCAACCGCCGTCATTCTTGATGCCGCTACAACAACCCCGCTGGCGAACTATAATTTCGAGACCCTGGAATATCTGCGCAACAACCTGATGGGATGGCGCAACGAGATAAAACAACATCACTGCGGTGGCCGGCAGAGATGCAGCGCTCCCGAGCTGTATCTGATTGAACTGCGCATCGATGACATTCCGGACCCGGAATTGAGAAAGCGCCTGGTTTCGGTGCCGACAGACTTCTCCTTGCCTCTCGACGTGGTGAACGACCTGGTGAATGCCGGCCACATCCTGTTACAGGGGGACCCCGAGTACCAGAGACTGCTGCAGCATATCGGCGCGCAGCCCGTCAGCAGCGAGCGGGAGTCGCCGCCTGGCGGCACAGCGCCCGCTGCGGGCCAGTCACCCGCAGAGTAGCAACCCGGACCAGGGAATGCAGGTATTGCCGACGCGCAGCACTCAGGAACTCAACAGCAGTTCGTCCACCAATTCTGCCTGGATATTGTTCAACCGCCGGTCAGGCTGCTTCCTGCGGTCTTCCTGTATGGTCAAACCGCTACTGTCCGTGAACGGAACCGCCGGCATACTGCCAGCCCTGCGCCTGTCACTGGCATGGAAGTTTTTGTCAAGCATACTTCCCCCCTTGCCTATAGTTATTAACCAAGTCTAGCTTGTGCCTGCTCGCAGGGTAATTGACACAGATCAAACAAGCGGAACGCTGTTCACACCAGCTGTTGTGATCCGACATGTTGGCGGCTGCGTGGCAGTTACAGAAATACGACCAGCAGTTGCAGCAGCGCTGCGGAGAGTACCCCTGCCAGCAGGTCGTCCAGCATGATGCCCAGCCCGCCGCCAACCTGCCTGTCACACCACCTTATGGGCCAGGGTTTGACGATATCGAACAGCCGGAACAGCACGAAACCCAGCCCGATCCACAGCCAGCCGGAGGGTGCAAACGCCATCGTCACCAGGTAACCGACGATCTCGTCCCAGACGATACCGGGATGATCGTGCACGCCCAGGCGGCTCGCAGCCTGCCCGCATATGGTAATCCCGGCCAGCGCCAGCAGCGCCACAATCACGATGTAATACGGCGTCGCAAGCGGTTGCAGCAGCAGGTAGAGGGGAATTGCGACGACTGTCCCTGCCGTACCGGGGGCAAATGGCAGCAGGCCGCTGCCAAAGCCCAGCGCCAGGAAATCCACGGGATGCAGCAGCCTGCGGGGGGGGATGCGCTCAGTCATGATCGCCGCCCTGAAAATGCAGATACCCGGTTGCTGCAGGCTGGTAGCTGCCGCCATCCTGCAGGCAACAGCGAATGCCCGGCTGCGCCTCGATAGTCCCGATCGCCGTGCAGCCACATGATAACCCGCCCAGACGCCGCTCAACCTCGGCGCAGCAGTGCTCCGGAACGGTAAAACAAAGCTCGTAGTCATCCCCGCCCGACAACGGCAATTCGTAATACAGCTCCGCCGGGGCTGCATCCAGACCTTGCAGCGCAGCAATGAAGGCGCGGGAGCGCGGCAGTCCATCGACCTGCAGGGACGCACCCAGACCCTTGTCTTCCAGCAGGTGGCCAAGGTCGGCCAGCAGGCCATCGGAAATATCGATGACAGC
>JASFOC010000011.1:0-15042 GCA_050116715.1 Gammaproteobacteria bacterium | reverse complement strand
CACCCTGCCCGCAGGTTACACGCTGACGTGGGCAGGGCAATACGAATACCTGCAACGCGCCGGGCAGCGCATGGCCTGGATTGTCCCGCTCACACTGGCAATCATCCTGGTGCTGCTATACCTGAGCTTTCACAGCTTCACCCAGGCCCTGCTGGTGATGGCTGCTGTGCCACTGTCGCTGGTAGGTGGAATCTGGCTTGTCTATTTTCTGGGCTACGAGCTTTCGGTGGCCGTGGCGGTGGGGTTCATTGCCCTCGCCGGGGTGGCGGCGGAGTTTGGCGTGGTGATGATGGTCTACCTTGACGAGGCCGTGAAACGTCATCGCCCGGGTACCCGGCAGGAATTGCGCGCTGCAGTCATCGAGGGTGCCGTGCAGCGCGTGCGTCCCAAGGCGATGACTGCGGCGGTTATCATCGCCGGTCTGCTGCCGATCATGCTGGGCGGCGGCAGCGGGTCCGAGGTGATGCGCCGCATCGCGGCACCGCTGGTGGGCGGCATGGTCACAGCACCGCTGGTCTCGATGCTGCTGATCCCCGTGCTCTACCTGGGGTGGAAAGGACGCGGGCTGACAAGGACCTGATGGCTGACGGGTTGCTGTGAGGCCGGCGGCAGCACAGCAACCGGATTCAACCACCGCCTGCGCCCTTGCCTGCCGCCTTGTCGGCTGGCTGCTGTGCGGTTGCAGCTTCACCCAGCGCCTTCTTGATCGCGGCATTGAAGACGTTCAGTGGCTGTGCACCGACGATCACATCCCCGGTAATCCTGTCGCTGGCCGTCTTGCCGATGATGAAACTGGGGGTGCCGGTCAGGCGCACCGCGCCGGCATCCTTGGCATCCTGGTCGATATCGGCGAGGTGTCTGTCACTGGCCATGCAGGCCTTGAATGCCTCGACGTCCACACCCACGCTGGCAGCATGTACGGGGAGGTTCTCCTCTGCCATTTTCTGTGGATTCTTGAACAACGCCTCGCGCATTTCCCAGAATTTACCCTGCTCGCCGGCGCAGTGTGCGGACTGGGCGGCCTTCCTGGCATCCTTGTGAAAGGGCAGCGGCAGGTTGAGCGCCACCCAGCGTACCTTGCCGGTGTCGATGTAGTCCCGCTTCAGGGAGGGGAAGGTCGTCTTGGTGAAACGCAGGCAGTAGGGACACTGATAATCAGTGAACTCAACAACAGTAACCGGAGCCGATGCACTGCCCAGCACGGGTTTGTTGGCAATCGCCACCGTTGCCGTGGTCGGTCTGGCGGGACGTTGCTGACCACCGCCCAGGCCCTTCTTCTCTATCTTCTCGAGTACCTGGCGGATCGCCTTCAACTCCTCCAGGATGGCCTCTTCAACCGTGTTACTGTCGCCGGCCTGCGCCCCGTTCATCGCCCCGCCTGTATCCGCCGCAGTGGCGCCCTGCGGGAACAGCGTGATGAGCATGGCAGCCAGCAGGCAATGCCAGCGAGAAATTGGGATTATCTGTGGATTTATCTGCATTGTCGGTTACCTGTGGCCGGGTAGCGTGGTATTCATGCCCACCCTCAATATACCGGCAACAACGCTGAACCACGTCATGTCGGCGAATTGCTGCTGTGGCTTGCCAGGGCGGGGCACGGAGTTGTTATATACGAGTTTATCCGTTACGGGAGTATAACCCGCCTGAACCGGAAACCGCCATTAAACCAGCGACTTTTTAGCAACATCTGCTCACCTGGCAGGCGCCTGGCCGGGTTTGTATATTGCAGCCGCTATTCTCGCAGCTGCTGATCGGCAAACGGGTCAAACTGGTAGTAAATATCGTGGTGAATCGGCGGCAGCGACTGCAGATAGGTCGCGAGGGCCTGCCTGTCCGTCGCGGTCAGTGACATGCTGCTGCTACCCAGCACCTCGGCCATGAGCGGCCCGGTATAGGCGCCATCAGGCAGCCTGCCTGATGACAGGAATGTACGCTGTTCTGCAGGACTCCAGTCGCCGATACCGGTTTCCCTGTCCTGCGTGATATTGGGCACCATTCGGCCCTCCGGGCCGTTACGCGTTCCGGCCAGGTAGCGGCTGCTGCGCATGCCGCCCAGCAGGCCGCGTGGTGTGTGACATTCGCCGCAATGACCCAGTGCCTGTGCAAGGTAGGCACCACGATTCCAGTCATCCGTGTGCCCGGGGTCGTATTGATACCTGCCGGGTACGAAGCGCCCGGCCTTCCACAGCCCAAGCAGCTGCCTTGACGACACAAACCAGGGCAGATCGTGGGCCCTGCTTGCAGACGCGACGGGCTGCCGGGTCATGAGGTAGGCATACAGTGCCCGCATGTCTGCCTGCGACATGCGGGTGTAGGAAGTGTACGGAAACGCCGGGTAATAATGTTCACCCTGCGGACTTACCCCCTCCGCCAGTGCGCGCCTGAAATCGGCCTCGCTCCAGTCGCCGATACCCTGTTCCCTGTCCGGGGTGATATTGGGTGGATAAAATGTTCCGAAAGGGGTGTCCAGCGATCGCCCGCCCGGAAATGCTGCGGCATGTGTGTGACAGGAGGCACAACCTGCAATCGTGAAGATATACCTGCCGCGTTCGATCAATGCGTCAGCGGCACAAACCGGCTGCAGGCCGCTAATCAGAAAAAAAACGGCTAGTGTCAAGCGGCGCAGGCAAACCGGCACGACATCCCGCTGCCAGACCGGGTCGAAAAACCAATGGCTCAGGCTTTTCATTATTCAGGGCTCCCTGCAGGGAAACATCAGGAGAAGTCAATGAATTCTGCCACGACCCGACATCACGGCGCCAATTTTGTGGCCACTGGCGACTAATAATGGAACGACTGCAGAAAATTCCTGCTACCCGTAGTAAACTGCGCCCCATCTGCTGGCGGAATCACTCAACAAGGCTTTCTGGTATCCGGATGTTCAAGAAAATCGTCGTCATTAACAGCAAGGGGGGCTGTGGCAAGACCACCCTGTCAACCAACCTGGCCGGCTATTATGCCGCGAATGGCTACCCGACCGCGCTCTACGACTATGACCCGCAGGATTCAGCCGCCCGCTGGCTGCAGCAGCGATCAGGGGAAATGCCCCGTATCCACGGCGTTGCTGCCGCGCACGCCCCCGCCCAGGGAATCACGCGTTCATTCCAGATGCGCCTGCCGCCCGAGACACAACGGCTGGTCCTGGATACACCTGCCTCATTGAAGCGGATGGAACTGATCGAGATCCTGCGGAATGCGGCGGCGATCATCGTGCCGATCCTGCCGTCGACAATCGACTCGCACGTCACGGTGAACTTCATTCAGGATCTGCAGGCCGAGATCCGCATGCACGCCCCTGCCGCCCCCGTTGCGGTTGTGGCAAACCGGGTGCGCCGCAATACCCGTGCTTTTCACGCCCTGCTGGAATTTCTGGGTGCGCGTGACATGACACCGGTTACCTGCCTGCGGGATTCCCAGAACTATGTGCATGCTGCCGCCGAAGGCGCCGGCATTCACGAGTTGAAGTCAAACCTTACCCGGATCGACCGTGAAAACTGGCAGCCCCTGATCGACTGGCTGGAAACCCAGCATAGTCATACCGGAATTTCTCCTGAAAAACAGCGCGTCACTGCCTGAACCGGACATCAATCAGCGGCCTGCATCCCGGTCGAGGCATCCTGCTGTTCCTCACAGAACCTGCCGCACACCAGTCCGGCGGGCAGGCCTGGAAAGGCGCTGATAATGGACATCAACAGGGCCGCCAGATAGGGAACGGACTGGACCAGCAGCACGATGATCCACAACAGCAGGTCCAGCGAGTTCGAGCCATGCTGGTAAACGACTGCGCCCGCGGCAAGCCACAGTGCCAGCAGCATGAGGGTCTCCTCACGCGTACTGCCCAGTGCCCGCACCAGCGCCTTTGCCTGTTCCATTTTCGGGGTACGCAGGAACGGCATGTGGCGGGTGAACAGGCCGCGCCACATTGCCCTGGCGATGGTGTGTGACAACGCCAGCCCGGCGATCGCCGCCGCCAGTGTCTGGCGCGCCGTACCCACGATACGCGCACCGCGATAGAGGTAGATCACCTTCGCAACCTTGAAAGAGAACAGCGCCAGCGGCAGTATCGAGAATATTATCAGGGGCGGATCGACGTGCAGCGGCTCGGCCACCATGGCCAGCGTCCAGCCAAGGGCGGCCGCATTGAACAGCAGGTTGATACCATCCGCAACCCACGGCAGCCAGCCGGCGACAAAGTGATATCGCTGCCCCGCACTCAGGCGACTGCGCGCCAGACCCAGCAGGTCTGCCGCATGATGACGCATGATCTGCATGGCACCATAGGCCCAGCGAAAACGCTGGTTCTTGTAGTCCGCGAAGCCATCCGGCATGACGCCCCGGCCATAGCTGCGCGGTATATAAACGGCCTCATAGCCTGCGCGGAAAATCATCAGCCCGAGTTCGGCATCCTCGGTGATACACCATTCACTCCAGCCGCCGACTTCCTCCAGCACCGCGCGCCGCACCAGCGTCATGGTGCCATGCTGAATGATGGCATTGCGCTCGTTGCGGGTGACCATGCCTATGTAGAAAAAGCCGCGGTATTCGGCATAGGACATCGCCTTGAAGGCGTTGCTGCCACCGTCACGGTAGTCCTGGGGCGCCTGCACGATGGCGATGCGGGGGCGCGTGAACTGGGGCGCAAGATCACGCAGCCAGTCCGGTTCCACGATGTAATCGCTGTCGATGACCCCGACAACTTCCGCCTCCGGCGCCGTCTGCTGCAGGGCGTAATTGAGTGCACCTGACTTGTAGCCAGCCAGTGGATCCACATGGAAAAACCGGAAGCGTTCGCCAAGCTTGTGGCAATGCGCCTCGACCGGCTTCCACATTGCAGGGTCACGGGTATTGTTGTCGATTACGACAACCTCGTAACGGGGGTAGTCCAGCCTGGCCAGTGCGTCCAGCGTCTCGATCAGCATGGCCGGTGGTTCATTGTGCGCAGGCACGTGGATGGAAACCATCGGCAGATCCGAATCGGCAACCGGCAACGCGGTAAACTCGCGCCGGCGCTCCCTGAACCACAGCGCCTCCGCCCACTCGTGGGCCTCCACCAGCAGGACGATGATGACGCCGATCATGCCGACCAGCATCAACACACCGACGATAATTGCATTCAGGGTCAGGTACTGGTGCAGGTAGTCATAGACGATCCATACCACGGCAGTAGCGAGTGCATAGGCAATCACGGCCAGAAAACTGCGCCCGTGGTGAGTCAGTGTCTTCGCATCGATCAGCAGCAGTGCAAACGTAATCAGCGCGATGACGATGGAGATTGCCGCCAGCAAGCGCCACTCGGGTATGCCGACAACCGGCTCGGAAAAGGCGAACTTGGGCTGGCGCATGACATCAAACACCCCCCAGTATGCACCTACTGCACCTTCAACCTGCTCTTTCCAGGGCTGGTCAAAGGCTTCCATCACGTAGTAGATATAGCGTTCAGCCTCGGCACGTTGCAGGAAACGCCGCAGGAATATGGCCTCGTTTGCCTCTGATGCCACTGCGCCCTGCCGGGTCCGCCCGTGGCTGGGCCAGCCGACCTCTGCGATCACAATCGGCTTGTCAGGATAGTGCTGCCTGAGTTCATCCAGTCGGTTGACCACAAAATCGACAGCATGACTGATCGGGATGCCTTCCCAGTAAGGCAGCATGTGAACGGCAATATAGTCAACATGCGACACCAGTTCCGGGTACTTCAGCCAGACATGCCAGGGCTCAGCCGTACTCACCGGCATGCTGACCCTGGCGCGGACATAATCAAGATACTCGATGACATCCTCGACCGGCAGGTCACGCCGCAGGATGGCCTCGTTACCCACGATCACCCGCACCACATTGCGACGGTTATTGTTGGCAACTTCGATAAGGCGTGAAATCTCCCGGTCATTTTTCTCCAGGCGTTTGTCTATCCACGCGCCCAGCGCCACGTTGAGCCCGTATTTGCGGGCCAGTGCCGGCACCTCGGGCAGCGCCCCTTCCATCGAGTAAACCCGCACGGCATGGGTTTTACCGGCCAGCAAGGCAAGGTCTTCTTCAATTTCAGCGGCGGTTGGAAAGTTTTCGACCAGCGGGTCATTGTGGGAACGCATGGGCGAGAAAGAAAAACCCTGGATGATCTCCGGCCAAGGCGGCTCGGTCTCGGGCTGATTGACCAGCGCCCAGAAACTGATGGTGATGGCCGCAATGGCAACAGCGATAATGATGTTGATTCGAATCATGCGAGGCGGCTTGTCGGCAGAATCAGGCACATTACTCAGAGCAAAACAGGTAATTGCCGTGTCGGGTTGTCGCTGTCAACTGCCGCCCCGTGCAGCCCCGAATCGCAGCGGGTTGCGCGCAGGAATTCATGCTGCCTGATCACGGGGGCTGTGCGGCCCGGCCGCCCGCACCCCGGGATGCAGGCGGCCCGCCAAGAACCGGCCGGTGGACTGTCAGCGCGTCGGATCAGCCGCAGTTGAAGAACGAAATACCGGGGCGGGTTTCAGGCCGGCCGGCATCTGGGAGCAATAGATGTAGGGCGAAGTCCCTTCCGTACTCACGTAGGTAATCAGGCACTCCATGCGATTCGCCAGGTCGGAGATCTTGCGCACGATGAGGTCGCCTTCCCTGAACTCGCTGTTCTGCATCAGACCACCCTTGCCATCCGGCACGCTGTTGTAGCAGGTAAGCGCGGGCGAGGTGCCAAGGACACTGACGTAACCGACGAGACAGGTTTTGGTACTGTCGGCATCGATCACCCGGTAGACGTCCAGGTCACCCTCGCTCAGGTGACCGTTGCGTACCATGTCGTCCTTGCCCGCCTGGCGGCTCTTGTAGCAATCGATGGAGGGTGAAGTCCCCTCGGTGCTGACGTAGGCTACCAGGCACGCCATGTCATTAACCGTATCCTTGATCTTGCGGACAACCAGCTGGCCTTCCTTGAAATGGCCGACCTGGTTGACGTTGGATGCATAACCGGTAACGGCATCGTAACAGCTGATGACCGGGCTGGTACCGGTGGTACGAACATAGAAGGCCTGACAGATCTTGTGGCTTTCCAGGTCCGTAACGGTGCGCACGATCAGGTCACTCTCGCGCAATTTCCCTGTCTGCACCAGCAGGGTGGATTGATAGGCCTCTGCCAGACACACCAGCGGCAGGCTCATTACCAGAAAAATGATTAACTTCTTCATGTTTTCCCCTCGAGGTCTTGTTATAAAATATTGACCCAGCGAGCCATGCATCACTGGTGTCACGCTACCCTGCCGCGCAGCCGGTCAGTTGCTACAGTTTTCAGCGACTTGTGACTGAAAATGGCAGACTGAAGAGACCAGCTCCGGAACTCATGACCGCTACTGCGATTTATAAAGATTATCATGCAATACGGTTGTAAATCATACAATATGGTTGTATATATTACTGTAATACTGTCACTTTACATAGAAAACCGGCACTGCTTACCGGTGCCGGACAGCGTGAAACAGCAGTCGCTCAAGCACATGCAGCATATTGCCAGTCGAGAATCCATCCTGGCCTGTCGGCTGCAAACACTGGTTTCAGGATAATAAGCGGAGGTAGCCGTACCATGAATCGCAAGAAAATTCTTATCTCACTCTCGTCAACAGCCGTCGCAACGGTCCTGCTGGCCGCCACAAGTGTCGCTCATGCCTGGAATATGGGCAACATGATGAACCCCGGCGAATGGTTTGACGATGATGACGACGACTATTATCGACATGGTCGCTATTATGGCCGCGGGTATGGACCCTATGGTCCTTATGGCGGCTATGGCTACGGTCCCTACGGCTACGGCGGTTACGGTCCCTACGGCTACGGCGGCTATCCGGGATACGGACAACCGAGCACCATCGTCGTGAACCCTGGCAGCGACACCAAGGCCCCGCCGCCGCGGCTGCCTGAATAAGACCTGATACCGGCCTGCTGTAATCACAAGGGCCGCGCATCACGGGATGCCCCCGGGATGTGCGGCCTTTTTTATGTCCGGGGCACCTTGCCAGCGCAACCTCTTCCGCGAATCTGCACCCTAACCGGCGAACTTGCCGCTGCGGACCCGCTCGACATCCATCATCTCCAGTTCCCGGGAACCTGAAACGATCACATTCTCGTCAAGGGCAAAGTCGAGGGAAGGATCCAGCCGTTCATAGGGCACGGCATTCAGGACTACCTTGATCGCATTCAAACGCGCCAGGTGCTTGTCATTGGAGCGCACCACAGTCCACGGCGAATCGATGGTGTGGGTACGCTTCAGCATCTCGTATTTCACATTGGTAAAATCATCCCACCTGTCCTGCGCCTGCACATCGACCTCGCTGAGTTTCCATTGCCGCAGTGGATCGGTCTTGCGCCGCTCGAAACGCCGCGCCTGTTCAGCCTTGGTCACACTGAAATACAGCTTGACCAGAATGGTGTCCTGCCTTACCAGGTCGCGTTCGAATCCCACCACACCGCGCATGAAATCGTAATATTCCTTCTCGGTACAGAAGCTGAATACGCGCTCGACCATCGCACGGTTGTACCAGCTGCGGTCGAAAAGCACGATTTCTCCCGCCCGGGGAAACTGGGAAACGTATTTCTGGTAGTACCACTGGGTCTTCTGTTCCTCGGTGGGTTTGCCCAGGGCAACGATGCGGTAGTGCTTTTCGTTCATGTAGCGCGTCACCCGCCGTATGGTTCCACCCTTGCCCGCAGCATCCCGGCCTTCGAACAGGATTATCATGCGGCGCTGCTTTTCCTCTAGATATCGCTGCACCTGCAACAGCTCCGCCTGGAACGGCTTCAGTTCCTCTTCCCGCTGATAGCGCCGGATCGCTTTCTTGGTGGATTGCTTCAGGCTGGCATTTTCTTCCAGCAGCTGCTCATTCTGCAGGATGAGATCCTGCAAACTGACCGTCTTGCCATCCACGCTGATGTTCTCGGGGTTTTGTACCTGGTTCACGTTGCTATTCTCCTGATATTCTCATTGCCGCGATCCTGTAAATCAGCGGGCTTTGGCTGAGCTGCTGTCACGAAACCAGTAATAATACCGCATCGCGACAAGTCTTTTTATTGATGTATCTCAAGGCAATGGCGGGTAGCCGGCCAAACCATCCCCGAAAGCCCTGCCAGGCCCCGGCCTGTAGACCGGCAGTAAACCCTGCTAACTGTCCCGATTGCCGACTGTCGGCCTTGGCGGCAATCACTCGAGGTATTAGTATTGCCCGTTGCCAATATTTTCCAAGCCGGAGATTTCCATGAGTGACGCCCTGAATTACCTGATTGCCGCACGCCCCGACGCGATAACCCCCTACTTCAAGTTTTTCAAGGAGGCCGGCAAGCACCTTGATGTCCGGACACGGGACCTGATATCGGTTATTACCAAGGTGGATGCCCAGACCGAGGGCGGATTTCGCCAGTACCTGACCCGCGCGCTGCGCAACGGCGCCAGCCCGAATGAAGTTATCGATGCCCTGCTGATGGCACTGCCAACACTGGGATTTGCAAAGATCGTCTGGGCCGCCGAAATCCTGCTGGAAATGGATATTCCGGAATTCCGGCCTGAAAACCTGTTTGCCGAACCGCAATGGCACAAGGTCTGCCCGGTGGCCGATCTGGCCATGAACGAAATCACCTATCTCGAGTGTGATGGCCGCAACCTGTACATTTACCGCGACAGTAATACCTTGCGTGTCTATGACAGCCGTTGCCCGCACCAGGTGACCAATATTCCGCACCTGGCCCTGGAAGGAACCCGCCTGACCTGTCCGAAACACAAGTGGGCTTTCGATGTCACCAGTGGAGAATGCGTGGAAATAGGCAACCGCCCGCTGAATGAATTCGAGCATAAGGTCGAGGGGGATAACCTGCTGGCCTTCTGGTAGCCCGGCTCGCAGTACCAAGGTGCGCCGCGCCGATCCCCCGGTTTTTATCGGCAGCGGCGCACCTCTGCCGGCCAGGAGATCCGCTGCTGTCACAGGCGGCCAGCCCAAGCGCACTGCGACAGTGCGGCCAGGCCGTGGCTGCACCATAAACCTGCAAAAGACACCAGCATCTTGCAGCCGGTTCACCTGATTATCCATCAGTAACAGGCACTTAAAAATAAACCGCAAATGGAACAGTAATTGCGTCCTGATTACCAGGTCTTCATCGTTAACACCACGGGGGAACGCTTCCATGAAGACACCATGGCTATTCAAGGCGGGGACACGCCGCGCTTTACTCTACGGGATGCTGATTCTCTTCGCGGCCCTTACACCCCCCTTCATTCTGCTGCTGAACAGTTTGACGTAAACAACCGCGAGTCACCCCGCAGTATCCCGCCCCGCAGGGTCGGCGCCTGCCCTGCACTGGCAGTAACACCTATAATGGCGGTCTGTCAGAAGCACGGGTCCCTGCATGGACATTCCAGCCAATCTCCTCCCCGATTCCAGCCTCTGGATTGCTGCAGCGGTCTATGTTGCCCTGCTGGTCACCGCGGGGCTGACAGCACCCTGGGACAAGCTCCTCGACAAGGAAGGTTCGAACATCTACTTCGGGGCCGTGGCTTTCATTGCGGTCGTGTGGATCCTGCGCGCCGGTATCGAACCGGGACACAACTATCATCTGCTGGGTGCGACCGCGCTGTGCCTGATGTTCGGCTGGCAGTTCGCGCTGATAGCTGTCAGCCTGGTGCTGGTGATAACCACCTGGCAGGGGCCTGCCGGATGGGAAACCTTCGCCATCAATGCCCTGGTGATGGGGGCAGTTCCGGTCCTGTTTACCGGGATCATGTTGTACGCCTGCCAGCGCTGGCTGACGCACAACTTTTTCATCTACGTTTTTATCAACGCCTTTCTCACCGGCGCGCTTTCAATGCTGCTGTGCGGCTTTGCTGCCAGTGCAGTGCTGTCCATGGCGAATGACATGCCAACCGGCAGTTACCTGCAGGTCATCCCCCTGCTGATGTTCGGCGAGGCCTTCCTGAACGGGATGCTCATGATTCTGCTGGTCGCCTATAAACCCGGCTGGGTCGCGACCTTTCATGACCACTGGTATCTCGACGGCAAGTAGCCGCAAGCGAGTTACCCGGCTCGCGGTCTGACGGCCTTCACCCGGGCGACACAGTGCTCATTAACGCAAGCCACTCGTGATTTACCGGTTGTCTGTCGCGGCATCCCCGAACAATGACTGGAAGAATGCCTGCATCCTCGCCCAGGAATCGGCATCTGCCTCTGCATTGTAGGCAAGGGGTAAACCAAATTTTTCACCGAGCTCGTCCGCGTCCGGGTTGGTGAAACTGTGCCTGGCGCCGGGATAGTTGATGAAGGTGTAATCGGCGCCCGCGGCATCCATTTCCGCCTTGAAGGCCGCGATCTGCTCGGCCGTCACGAAGGGATCATCAGCGCCATTGGCAACCAGTATCCTCGCCTTGACCGTGCCGGGAACAGCCGTACCGCCACCCCCGAGGCTGCCGTGAAAACTCACCACGCCGTCAAGGTCCTCCCCGGCGCGAGCCATCGCCAATACCACCCCGCCGCCGAAGCAATAGCCAATGGCCGCATTCTGCTCAGGATCGACATCCGGCTGTGAATTCAGGAACGCGCGTGCCGCCTCGAAACGTGCCTGCATCAGCGGCAGGTTGCTGCGTACCGCAGCGGCAAACTTGCCGGCATCCTCGGGGTGATCCGCGGTCTTGCCGTCACCGTACATGTCGACGGCCAGTGCGACATAGCCCAGTTCCGCCAGTTGCCGGGCGCGTTCACGGGCATAATCATTGAGACCCCACCATTCGTGTACGATCAGGATGCCGGGGCGTTTACCCTGCACGGCAGTATCACGGGCAAGGTAGCCCTTCAGCGTGGTGTCACCGGCCTGGTAGCTGACTTCCTCACCAACAACCGCCGCATGCAGAGACACGCTGGCAACCAGTAACAACGGGATCAGGATATATCGCAACATAATGCCGCTCCTCACATGGCCTGCCAGTGCAGGCATTGAAAAGACAAAACCTCTAGAACTCGTACTCCAGCAATATGCGCCAGGTCAGGTCAGGCGTCTTGCTGTCGATGCCGAATATGGGTCCGGCTTCCCACTTCACCTTCTGCCGCCCGAGGCGGGTCATTCCCAGTGCGACCGGCCCGAGTGCGTCTAGTTTATCACCCTTGTAGTATTCGATGGCCGGTTCCAGGTATTCCCGGAAACGCCAGCGCCACTGCATCGCCAGGTAGGTCTCGAACTCATTGTCGACCCCGCTGCCAGACTCGTAGATCAAGTGCAGGTTGGTCGTCAGGCTGGTTGGACCGAACTCCTTTTCCACCAGGCCCGCCACGGCATATTCCCAGGCATTCTCCGAGGTATCCCGCTCGATCTCGAACAGCATGCCCCAGTCGGCCCAGTATTCGCCCTGCTCGGTCAATTGCCACAGTCCTTCCAGCTCGAATCCGCTCACATCCAGTGACTCACCATGGTCCTTCTGGGCAACCACATAGGCCTCCACGAACCAGCGCTCCAGCGGGCTGAAGCCATAGGCAAGCCAGTATTTCTGGTCCTTGTGCCTTGTCTGGCCAGAATCATCGATGACGTTGGCGCGCAACTCGATTTCACGCTCCAGCGGTGCAACATAGGGGTGATAGACGCGGCCGACCTCAGCGTCGGCAACAGCGGATCCGCTCGACGCCTGCAGCACCAGGCACATCAGCCACCACCGGGTATTCGGCCTCATTCCGTACCTCGCGCTTCCGCCGCCCCGCGCAGCCGGCGCCCGGCAACTATCACCAGCAAGAAAACTGCCAGGGTAAAGCCATACACACCCAGTTGCACCAGGGTGGGTGTTGCCTCGTAGCCCAGCAAGGCATAGAGCAACTGCCCGGTGACCGAGGTCTCTGCGACCCAGCCGGAGGTGTCCCACACCGGCAGCTGCGAGGCGATCAGCCCCCCCTGCATCAGGTATACAACCGCCTGCGAGGCCATGCCTGATGCCACCAGTGCCAGCAACAGCACGGGCACGAGGATTTCCAGGCGTACCGGCAGATTGATCAACGTATAGTAAATCAGCACACCGACACTGATGCCGATGCCCGCACCGATGGCGCCGCCCACCAGTACCGGCAGCATTTCCACCGGGTCGGCCGAGAAGCCGTAAATGAAAATGATGATTTCCATCCCCTCTCGCGTGATGGCCATGGCTACGACCAGGCAACTCGTCAGCAGCAGCAACGGGTTCATCAGCCCGTCGCCTTTCACAGCGCGGCGATCGAGCCCGGCAACATACACGAGCAGCAGAACCACAATGGCGACCAGCAGCAGGGCATTGAGGACTTCCTGCCCCACGCCGTCGAAACTTTCGGAAATGGTGTCCATCAGCCGGGTCGCAGTCACGGCCCCTGCCAGGCCGAGCAGTAATCCGGCAATGATGCCACGGTAGGACAAAGCCATCAGCCGCGTGCTGCTGACCAGCAGGCTCAGCAGCAGTGCTGCCTCCAGCACCTCGCGCAGGATGATAATGACCGCACTCAGTGTCATGGCATCACTCGGCGATGATGACGCCCCGCGCCGTCTCCGGGTGAAATTCGCCGAAATACGGGTATTCACCAGGACGCAGTGGGCCAATGAACAGTATTGCCTTGCGCTTTCCCATGATGACTTTCTCGCGATTCAGCTCGAAACTCTCGAATTCCTCTGGCGTGCCATCCTGATTGATGATCTGCAGCCTGATCTTCTGGCCGGCGGGAACCCGCAGTTCGGCCGGGTAGAACAGGTGCTCGCGAATCTCGATTTCGTATACCGGCACACCGGCATACGCAGCCAGGCCCCAGCCGGCAAGCCATATACAGATTCCAGCCGGGCACAGCCATGTTTTCATTGCGTGCATACCACTCGCAGCCTGCTGTCAGCCCGGCCGAACATTCCGGGGGAAATTCACCGTGACCTTCAGGCCACTGGCAAACCGTGAGGGGCCCAGTTCGATTTCAGCCCCGTGCAATGCGACGATGCGCTGCACGATGGAGAGTCCCAGGCCGCAGCCGGTCACACCCGAATTATGCCGGTCTCCCCCAACCCGGTAAAAGCGCTCGAAGACCCGCTGATACTGGTCCGGGGGTATCCCCGGCCCGGAATCCATCACCGCCAGGCAGACCCTGTCGCCAAGCCGGTACGCCGCAACGTCGATCTTCCCGGAAACCGGCGTGTATTTTATGGCGTTACCCACCAGGTTGAGCACCAGCATCTCCAGCCCGAAGCGGTCACCGCGGATCTCTGCCGCATCACCCTCCAGCTGTATGCGCTGCTGTTTCGCCTCGACCTGCGGGTAAAGATCGGCAATTACCTGCTGCGCAATGGCGTACAGGTCCAGCGGCACAAAATTCGCCATGTACTGATCCGGCGCGACCCGGTTCAGCACCAATATCTGCTCCACCAGGTGGCTGAGTCGATCGATCCCTTCGCCAAGCTTCTGCAGCGAATGTCCGGGCTCGTCGGGTTCGTCCAGGAGATTCTGCAAGTGCACGCGGATGGCGGCAATCGGTGTACGCAGCTCATGCGCGGCATCAGCGGCAAAGCGTTTCTCGCGCTGGAACGAGGCCTCCAGGCGGCGCAGCAGTTCATTAGCCGAGTTGGCCAGCACCTCCAGTTCGCGCGGCACCTCCCGCAACTCGATTGCTGCGAGGTCACCGGCCTCGCGGCGCTCCAGTTCCGTCGCCAGCCGCGAAATCGGGCGTAGACCGCGGCTGACCACCCACCAGATAATCAGCGCCAGCACCGGCATGCCCAGCACGATGGGCGCCAGCACGGCAATCACGACGCGATCGGCGATCTTGTAACGCAGGTCGTCACGCTCGGCCAGCAGCAGCCACAGGCCGGTGCTGACATCATGTGTCACCAGTGCCCGCCAGTGATAGCCACGAAAATTTATCTCCTGGAAGCCTGCCTTGGATTGCAGCAGCGCGGTCTCCGGCGTACCCGCGGAACGCAGCACACTGCGCCCGTCAACATCACGCCACACCTGGTACAACAGGCTGGTTTTCCCGCCTGCCGGGAAGGCGATGATCTCCGCATCCGGTACGCTGGCGGCAGCATACTGCACGCGCACGTAAC
>JASFOC010000010.1:0-15316 GCA_050116715.1 Gammaproteobacteria bacterium | reverse complement strand
AGCTCTGCCAGGCGTGCCCGGGCAAGCGCACTGTCCGGGGCATCGCGGCTGGCGGCCTGCAGGCTGGCGAGTGCTGCCGACAGATCGAACTCCGCCTGCTGTACGTAGGACAGCGCGATGCGGGCCGTCGCGGATCGAGGTGCAGCCGCCACCGCACGTGTCGCCAGTGCCAGGGCGGTTGCCTTGTCGTTCAGGGTCAGGGCGATGATCGATTGCAGGGCCAGCGCATCGCTGTTGTCGGGATCCTGCTGCAGCAGCATGTCGAGCAGGCCGCGGGCGGCATCCACCTGGCCGACGGCCAGCGCCTGCGCGGCCTGTTGCAGGGGGGTGTTGCCACCCGCCAGCACCGGCGGGTAATACAGGGTCCACTGCACGGCATCCCGCGGATGCAGCAGCACCTGTTTGAACGGGGCCATTCCGCGCTGCGCGATGGCCTGCTCGCCGTCGGCCACTGCGACGTCTCCCGTAGCGGACTCGACCCTGACCCGGCCTTCATACACGGTTACCGCGGTCTGCTGCGTTGCCACCTCGACCAGGAACTCCGTGCCTTCGATGGCCGCGTTGGCAAACGGGGTGATGACCTTGAGCGAGCGCGGGTCGCGGCTGATGAGGTGCGCGGCACCTTGCAGCAGTTCCAGCCAGGTCGAGCCTGGTGTGGTTTCACCACCCGGGGCGAAGACGATGGAACTCGACTGGTCCAGCCGGATGATGGTCTCCGGGTATAACTGGATAGCGGCCCGACTGTTCGCGCCGGTGCGCAGTGCATCGCCGGGGCAGTACGCCTGTTCCCGGGTTGCCGTCTGCCAGTCCTGTTTCCCCGCGTGCCGTACCTCCAGCTGTCCCTGTATGGATACGGGACGCGCGATAGCTGTTTCGCAGCGTTCTGCAGCATGGCTGGCCGCCGCAGCCAGTGTCAGTAACAGTGGGATAAAAATACCGATGACAGGATACAGCGGGCGCGTAATCCTCAATGAACTCTCTCCCCAACAGGTCGTGCAGTTGTCTGCAAGCCTGGATATTGCGCTGTATACGTAGAACGACTTGGGGCGCGTCTGATTCACTCAGTTCCCGTCATTCCGGCGTATGCCGGAATCCGGTAGCGGGTTGAATATAAAAAACCTGGATTCCGGGTCTGCATTCGACAAGGGTTCCTGCATTGTTCTATCGCCTGCGCCCCTGGAGGTGTGCGCTTCGCCCGGAATGAAAAGTTAATCAGAGACTCCCCGGTACTACGTAGTTCTACGTATATGACGCTGATAATGATGTTTGTAAGGAGAGTACTTTAATTGCAGCGCGCAGAAATACCAACATTCGCGGGCTGATTCCCGCATCTGTTCCCTCATTAGTTGATCTGGATCATTTGAGGTCCATGCGGATCATCCCGTCCCAGTCAGGTGACGGTTGCGTGCTGCAGTGCGCCAGAAAAAATTGCAGCACGCCGTCCTGGCTGTTTTCCGCCTGCAGCGCCGTAAAGATCGATGCGGCCGTGTGCCAGTCGCCGGCACGAAATGCGGCCAGTCCCTCGGCGAAGCGGGCGAGGTATCCGCTGCGGCGGTCTGCTTCCGGGTCGTCTTGCATGCCCAGCAGTTCGTGGATCACCACGGGGCGTGATTTACCGGAAAGGATGAAGCCGCCCAGTTCGCGGGTCTGCAAACCATTGACCCCGGCAATGACTTCACCACTGAGCAATATTTGCGTGCCCAGGTGTGCGTTCAAACCCTGAATGCGCGTGCTGGTATTGACGATGTCGCCGACCGCACGGTATTCGTAATGGTCCATGGCGCCGATGCTGCCCAGCAGGATTTCCCCGCTGTGCAGTCCGATGCGTGTTTTCAGGGCGTGTCGCAGCCCTGTTTTTGCAGCAGTATCCAGGGCGCGGCTGATCTCCAGTGCCGCCTGGATTGCATGGCGCTGGATGCGGGGCTCACGCTGCACCGCCGCCCAGATCGCCAGCATGGCATCGCCCACCACGTCGGAAATAATGCCATTGTGGTTGCGTACCGGCTGAAACAGGGTCTCGTAGTAGGCATTCATCAACTCGCCCAGTTCCGCGGGCGGCATGGCTTCCGACATCCGGGTGTATTCACAGGCATCGGTGGAAAGACAGGTTCCGTGCATCAGTTGTGCCGCTGTCCGGGCATCGGCGCGCTCTCCGGCAAGTTCGTCCACCACCTGTGGCGGCAGGTACAGGCCGAAGGCCGAGCGGATGGTCTCGCGCTCCCGGTTGACATCGAGGTAATGCCACAACAGTGCCGCGAACAGCGCCAGCGGGAGTTGCATTCCAAGCGGCACCAGTAACGGCAGCCACACTGCCGAGTGGCTGAACAGCACATGACTGCTGCCAAGGTAGAGCACTGCGAGGCCGATCCCGCCCAGGACTGCCGGGACAGCCGGCAGCAGGCGCACCAGCGTACCCGCGAGTATGCCCCACGTCAGCAACAGTCCATAGAGGGCGGGCAGTGGCAGCGGGGTGACGGGCAAATCCTCCAGCAGGTTGGCGAATGCCGTGGCAGCGATTTCCACCCCGCTCAGGTTCAGCCCGTTGTCCTGCGAGTACACGGTATAGAATTCATCCAGTTGTTCCGGGTGCAGGCGTTCTGAATAACCCACGAAGACCGCCTTGCCCTGCAGGTCCGGCAGCATGGTCTCGCCCGTGTGGTTGTTGTCGGGTGCCAGAATGCGCGCATAGGGAATGGTGGTGATGGTTTGTGGCGGGCCGTAGAAGTTCAGGTGGCGGCTGTCCGGCCCGGAATACAGGCCGAGCAGTGCCAGCAGCAGTTCTTGCCGTTGTCCATTGAACCGGTCTTTGAGGGGGGGGCTGAAAACGTTCTGCAACGCGGGCCCCAGGTCCGGGTGTGTGGTGAAGGTTGTGCGTAATGACTGCATCTCGCGCACCAGGCTGCTTTCAGGGTCACCGCCGGAGACGCCCTGTTGTTCGATGGTTACGCGCGCCTGGCCGGCAACCCCTGCCTTGAAATCGGACATGACCGCCGCCGCATGCAGCTGCAGTGCGGCAACCGGTAAGGTCGGAAGGTCACCGGTCCCGCTGGTGAAAGCCCAGTACTGGCTTACCCTGACCGGGTAGACGGGCAGGGGGAAGGGCGCTGTGGTCCGGGCCGCCGTTGCAAGTTCCGCAACGGGGGGCAGCAGTTGCTGGCTGATCATCTCCCCGGTGTACTTGCCGCTTGCATCAAACATGCGGGTGATCTGCTTGCGGGTATAGGCGAACAGCACCACGCGATTGCTGTCCCTGATGGCCTGTGCCAGCAGCCGGTCTTCCCCGGGGTCCCGTGCTTCCCTGAAAAAGATATCGAGCGATATGACCGATGCCCCGGCAGCAGCGAGCCGGTTTACCAGTTGCGCATGAATGCTGCGCGGCCATTTTGCAGGCTCCTCCGGCAGTCCCAGGGTGTGCGCAGAGAGCTTGTCGATACTGACGACGACGACGTCTGCAGGCGGCGTGCGGGTTCCCCGCAGCTTGAACAGCAGGTCGAGGCCGATGCTTTCCTCGAGTGCGTGCGTGACGGGCAGGCTGCTGACAACCACGCCAAACAGGCCGGTGAGGATGCCCAGCAGCAGGGCCTTTCCCTGTCTGGTCATCTGGATGCATTATTCCGGGTGTTGTTTCAGGGAATCAATAATGGGACACAAGCCCGGGGATGACAAGCGAACACCTGATACGGTCAGCGGTATCCTAACTGCAGGGGTTGTCGCTCAGGGCATGTCCTGTCGGGTCAGTTTTTCAGCTTGCAATCGGGACACAGGTCGGCCATGTGCACCAGTTCCGCCAGTGAGCTGGTACCCATCTTCCTGTTGATATTGGAACGGTGTACCTCGATGGTGCGGACGCTGAGGCCGAGGTGCTCGGCGACCTCGGCATTGTGCATGCCGGCAATAATATACGTCATCACTTCCCGCTCACGTTCGCTCAGGTTGCTGCATCTTTGCTGCGCGGCTTCCTTGAGTTCGTTGGTTTCGCTGAGATCGTTCATTCTCGCAAAGGCGGTTTCCAGGCTGGCCAGCAAATCCTCGTTTCTGACCGGCTTTTCCAGGAAGTCCAGGGCGCCGGCTTTCATCGCCTGGACGGAAAGTGCGATGTCGCCACTGCCCGATATGAAAATGACAGGACACGCGATCCCCCGGTCGTTGAGCTCTGCCTGCAGTTCAATTCCGGACATATCGCCAAGGTAATGATCCAGTATGACCACGGCGCGCTGTTGCTCATCCACGGCCGCGAGCAGTTCACTGGCGGCATTCAGCTGAAAGACATTGTAGCCTGCGCTCTCCAGGAACAGTCCCAGTGAATTACATACCGCGGGATCGTCGTCAACCAGGTAGATTTTCTCTGATTGTTTCATTTCCCACCCCGACCCGTTGTGCTGTGAAAGCGTTGTATCGCTGGGCAATTCCTCTGCGAGGATAGCTGCCTACGCCAGAGTAAGGCCGTCCCTGGCAACCCATCCCTGGGTTTCATCCTTGATATGAAAAGCATAGGTACTTTTCACGCCAGGGCGTATGAACAAATCACGCGCTTGCAGTGACATATTCACACGGATGGCGCGAGATCATGGTCGGACTGGAAAAAGGGTGGCTGTGTGTCCCCGGGTTCGGCGCCGGCCTGAATGGCCCTTGCCTGAGGGAAATCAAGCCAGGGAATCCGGGGCATTCGTCATTCCGGGCGCAGCGCAGTGTAATGCCGGAATCCGGAGGTTTGTGTTCAGTCTGTTGCTGGAGGATTCGTTGCGCTTAGCCTGCGGGCCGTCCTCCGGGCGCGCAACGCGTGTTGCGCTTTTGTCCGGCACATGCCGGAATGTCAAAAGCTGAATTAATCAGGCCTTCACTGGTGAAGCAATCGCTGGCCACGGAAAAACACGGGAAATTCCATACGGGTGCCGGTGCCTTCCGGGGTCATTTTTACAAAGATCAGGCTCCAGGTAGCCGCCATTCGGACTAGCCGCGCTGTGGCCCGCCAGCGGTTTCACTGCTGTCGCAGCGCGATTCCACGTATCGCGTGGCGCGTTCAATCTGTTCGACTTCGGGCGCTTTGTCGTTGCCGGTGACGCCCAGCTCGGAAAATTTGCGGGCCCCGGGCAGGACGCGGGAATCATAGGAACCTACCGCCTTGTTGAAGGCGTCAACGCTGCTGTCGAGGCTGCGGCCAAGACGCGCCAGATGCTCGGCGAAGGTACTCAGGCGTGCGTACATTTCCTGTCCCACGGTCTGTATCTCCTCGGCATTGCGGGCCAGCGCCTCCTGTCGCCAGCCATAGGCGACCGCGCGCAGCAGGGCGACAAAACTGCTGGGGGTGGCCAGGATGACATGGCGTGCCAGGGCGTCCTCGAGCAGTGCAGGGTCGATTTCGAGCGCAGCGCTGAGGAACTGGTCGCCGGGTATGAACAGCACCACGAATTCTGGGCTGTGGCGGAATTGCTTCCAGTATGCCTTGCCGGAAAGCGCCTTGACGCGATTGCGCACGTTGCGGGCATGCCGCTCCAGGTGCTTGCCGCGTTGCGTGTCCTCCGTAGTTTCCACGGCGGAAAGATAGGCATCCAGCGGGGTCTTGGCATCCACGACAATATCGCGCCTGTCGGGCATGCGAACCACCATGTCAGGCCGTTGCTGGCCGGATTCACCGGCCACGCTAGCCTGCTCGCTGAAGTCGCAGTGCTCCACCATGCCTGCCAGTTCCACCAGCCGCTTCAGGGTCAGTTCGCCCCACTGGCCACGCACCTCGGGACGTCGCAGGGCCTGCACCAGGTTGCGGGTCTCGCCCTGCAACAGCCGGTGTGATTCTGCGATGGTCTCCAGGTGCCGGGTAAGCGCACCCTGTGCCTCCCTGCGCTCGTTTTCCATGCGGCGCATTTCCGCCTCGGTTTTACCGAGTGCGTCCTGGATGGGTTTCACCAGTCCCTCGATGGCCTTTTCCTTGCGATTGAGGTCGCTTTCCGCGCGGATCTGGAATTGCTTCATGTTCTCCCGCGCCAGCTGCAGAAACTGGTCGGTGTTGTCCCTGAGCGCATTGCCTGCAAGCCTGCTAAAGGTATCCTTGAGGGTGCGGGTGGTCTCCTCGAAGCTGGCTTCGCGAGCAACGGCCGCCTTGCGTTCGAAGTCGAGTTCGACGAGTGTCCGCTGGTATTTTTCGCGCAGCCGGTTGAATTTCCGGTTCTCTATCAGGTAGGCCGTGAGTGCGCCTATTTCCAGGGAGATGACGACAACCAGGATCAGGAAGGTGATTTCGTTAACGGCCATGGCCCGGGATCATAACATCGAAGTCAGCGGTGTTTTTATCGCCCGGGAAGGGCGGGCGCTGTCAGATCACGCTGCGGCTTTCAGTTTCGTCCAGCCACTCCAGCAGATCGGCAGGCGCATTGATCATGGCATCTGCCTGCCATTCCTGCGGCCGGTCGTCGTCCCGGAAATAGCCGAACAGGGCCACCAGTGTATACATGCCGGCATTGTTGCCGGCCTCGACATCACGCTGCGCATCGCCCACATAGACACAGCGCTGCGGTTCACTGCCGGCAAGCATACAGGCATGCAGCATGGGCGCCGGGTGCGGCTTGCATTGCGCCAGCGTGTCACCACTGACGACACAGGCGGCGCGCTGCAGCAGCCCCAGGTCGCTGAGCAGGGGGTGTGTCAGCCACCCCGGCTTGTTGGTGACCACACCCCAGTTGAGGCCGCGTGCTTCCAGTGCGTCGAGCACCTCGGTCATGCCCGGAAAGGGCCGTGTATGCGTGGATATGTTTGCCCGGTACAGCGCCAGCAGCCGCTGGCGCAGCGGCTCGATCGCGGGGTCGGATGCCGCCAGTCCGAAGCCGCGGCGAATAATCGCGATACCACCGTGCGACACGGCCGGGCGGATGGTCTCGAAGGGTAATGGTTCGCGCCGGTTTTCCACGAGCACCCTGTTCAGTGCGGCCGCAAGATCCGGGGCCGTGTCGAGCAGGGTGCCGTCGAGGTCGAACAGGACGGTCTGGATGCCGCCGGGCATCAGGGCCTGTCAGTCCTTGCGAAAGCAGGCGAGGTAGTTGACGGAGACATCATTCCCCAGGCTGTACGCCTGCGTGAGCGGATTGTAGCTCATGCCGCTGAGGTCGGTCAGTCGCAGGCCGCTGTCACGCGCCCATGCCTCCATCTCCGAAGGCCGGATGAACTTGCTGTAATCATGCGTCCCCCTGGGCAGCATGCGTAGCAGGTATTCGGCGCCGACCACGGCAAACAGGTAGGCCTTGGGGTTGCGGTTGATGGTCGACAGGAAGATGTAGCCGTCATCCTTGATGAGTCTGGCACAGGCAGAGATGACGGCGCCCGGGTCCGGCACGTGCTCCAGCATTTCCAGGCAGGTCACGATGTCGAAGTCGCCGGCCCGGGTCGCCGCAAGCTGTTCCGCCGTTGTCTGCTGGTAGTCGATATCCAGTCCTGACTCGTGCTGGTGCAGCCGTGCGACCCCGAGCGGGGCCTTGCCCATGTCGATGCCGGTGACCTGCGCGCCCCGCAGGGCCATGCCCTCGGTGAGCAGGCCGCCGCCGCAGCCAACGTCGATGACTTTTTTGCCTGCCAGCGGGGCAAGCCGGTCGATGTAGTCGAGGCGCAGCGGGTTGATATCGTGCAGCGGCTTGAACTCGCTGTGCGGATCCCACCAGCGTCCGGCCAGTTTTTCAAATTTGGCGATTTCGTCGTGATCGACGTTGTGTGTCGCTTCGGTCATGGTTCTGCACGTTATGTCTGATGGGTGGATTGAATGCGGTCTCTCCAGCCGCGGGTGCGCGCCAGGATGTCATTGCCATCCAGCGTGGTCAGGCGGCGTTCTTTCAGCAGCTGCCGGCCTGCCACCCAGACATCGGTCACCTGCTCGCGCCCGCCCGCGTACACCAGCTGGGAAACCGGATCATACACCGGCTGGGTTTCCGGTGTATCGAGGTTGATGGCGGTCAGGTCCGCCCATTTGCCGGGGACCAGGGAGCCGGTTTCTTCGCCAAGGCCCAGCGCATTGGCGCCGTTCAGGGTCGCCATGCGCAGCACCTCGTGTGCCGGCAGTGCACTGGCATCGCCGCTGGTGCCCTTCGCCAGCAGCGC
Organism: Gammaproteobacteria bacterium; assembly: GCA_050116715.1. Taxonomy (GTDB): domain Bacteria; phylum Pseudomonadota; class Gammaproteobacteria; order UBA9214; family UBA9214; genus UBA9214. The sequence goes on along the minus strand of JASFOC010000010.1, from coordinate 7,237 downwards.
AGCCGTGCGCATCTCGCCGAGCATGTCCAGGTCGTTGTTGCTGGCGGCGCTGTCTGTACCCAGTGCCACGTTGACACCGGCGGCAACCAGTGCCTGGACCGGGCAGAAACCGCTGGCAAGTTTCAGGTTGGACTCCGGGCAATGTACGACGTGTCCACCGGCGGCGGCGAAGGCAGTGATTTCCGCGTTGCCTAGCTGGGTCATATGCACGGCGATCAGCGCCGGGGAGACCAGGCCGAGATCCTGCAGGCGGGCGAGGGGGCGCTGGCCGGTGAGACCCTCGGCCTTTTCGACCTCGTCAGCCGTCTCGTGCACGTGCATGTGAATCCCGATGTCCAGCTCGTCAGCGAGGACGCGAATGTGCTGCAGTGGCTGGTCGGATACCGTGTAGGGCGCATGCGGAGCAAATACGGTGCTGATCAGCGGATCGCCGCGATAGTTGTCGTGCACGGCGAGGCCCCGGGAAATGTACTCACCGGCATCGTTTGCCCAAACGGTGGGAAAATCGATCACGATCAGGCCGACACTCGCACGCATGCCGCAGGCGGCCGCGGTGCGCGCCGTGACATCCGGGAAAAAGTACATATCGTTGAAACAGGTGGTGCCGCTGCGCAGCATCTCGGCGATAGCCAGTTGCGTGCCGTCGTGGACAAATTCCTCGTTCACCCAGCGTGACTCGGCCGGCCAGATATGGCCGTTCAGCCATTCCTGCAGGGGCATGTCATCTGCCAGGCCGCGCAGCAGCGACATGGCGGCATGGGTATGCGCATTGACCAGCCCGGGGATCAGCAGATGTCGATCCAGGTCATGCTCACTGTCAGCGGTATAGCGGGTTTGTGCGGCGGCCGTGGGCAGGAGTTCCAGGATGCGGCCTTCCTGGATCGCCAGGCTGTGATGCTCATACACGGTTGCAGCCGGTTCAACCGGGGCGATCCAGCGGCAATGAATCAGGGTGTCAACGTTGCTCATGCAGTTATGTTACGCGACTGTCCCCCGCTGCGCCCGGGGCCGGTAACATGCATGCCCCGGTGAGGGATGCGGGCGCTGGCGTTTCAGGAACAGGCTGCTGCTGGATGTCATGGCAGCGGGCAAAAAAATACCCGCCACCCGGAAGCCGGGTGGCGGGCAGGGTATTACTTCATGTGTCCGGATCAGTTCTTCGGTACTTTGAGGCCGACACTGATGTCAACACGACGGTTCAGGGCACGGCCTTCCTTGGTGTCGTTGCTGGCAACCGGGTCGGACTCGCCCTTGCCGCTCACGTCGATGATGCCCGGGTCAATACCTTCGCTGACCATGTAGTCCTTGACGGACGTGGCACGACGCAGGGACAGCGCCTGGTTGTATTCCTCGGTGCCGATGCTGTCGGTGTGACCCACAACATTGATGTCAATCACCTGCGAGCCCTGGCTCTTGATCTGGTTGTCCAGCGCAGTGATGGCTTCCTTACCGGCCGGCTTCAGGGTGGACTTGTCGAAGTCGAAAAGTGCTTCAGCCTTGATGGTGGAAGTGGTGTAGACCGGAGCAGCCGGAGCCATCGGTGCAGGTGGTGGTGCTTCAGCCACCACTTCGAGGCCGCAGTCCACGGTCATGTCCTCGACGTTCCAGAAACCGGTGCGTACGCAGTTGCCGGCACTGTCTGTCACGTAGTGACCATTAACGTCGCCCAGATAGCCCATGCCTGCCTTGCCGGCTTCATGGGCTGTTACGCTGCTCGCGAACAGCAGTCCGGCAGCAATAGAGGCGACTATTCCTCCGAATTTATAGTCGTTTTTCATGTGTAACCGCTCCTGTGGGATGTTGATAAAAAAGTCTGTTTGCTCGTCTTGCCAGAGATGCTGGGTTTGTATTCTAGATCACAGTTCAGGTGATTGAAAAAAGTTATCATTGCACGTTGCGCACTTTACAACTCTCATTGCACAAATGCAACAATTATTTTCAAAAAAACCACAAATTCACAGATTACGTTGCCAAAAAGCAACAAGCGCTGGCAACTACGCCCTGTCCAGCCCCGGTAATATCGCTTATTATTCATAAATATCAGTAAATTAGATCGATCCATCCAGTCAGGAAACTGGCGGTGCCGGTAATTCGTGCCCCTGCATTAGCCAACCCGGCAGTACGGTTTCTTCTCTGGAATCAGTAGGATACCCTGGGCGAACCGGTTTCGGGGAGCATGAAAAACCATGAATGACCAGAATGAGACTGTTTCTGCCATCCGCTGGACGGATGCCGGACTGCATTTGCTGGACCAGCGCAGCCTGCCGGATGAAGAAACCTATCTGCATTTTAATGATGCAGTGGCGGTGGCGGCTGCAATTCGGGATATGGTGGTGCGCGGCGCCCCGGCGATCGGTATAACGGCGGCCTATGCTGTTGTGCTGGCGGCGCGCCGGCATGTCGCGGCGTCACCCCGGGAATGGCGCGCCGGCGTGTTGCAGGATATCCAGCTGCTGGCAGCGGCGCGTCCAACGGCGGTGAATCTTGTCTGGGCGCTGGCGCGAATGCAGCGCTGTCTGGCAGCGGCTGGCAGCAATCCGGTTGTCACGTTGCTCGACGAAGCCAGGCGGATTCATGCCGAGGATATCGCGGCCAATCAGCGCATGGGTGAAGCGGGTGCTGCGCTGATCGACAAGGAGTGTGCCGTGCTGACTCACTGTAATGCGGGTGCGCTGGCGACCGGAGGCTATGGAACTGCGCTGGGCGTCATTCGCAGTGCCTGGACGGCGGGAAAGCTCCGCCAGGTTTACGCGGGGGAGACTCGGCCCTGGCTGCAGGGTGCCCGGTTGACGGCCTGGGAGCTGCTGCGTGATGACATTCCGGTGACCCTGCTCAGTGACAGTGCGGCATCACTCCTGATGCAACAGAAACGTGTCCAATGGGTGATCGTCGGAGCAGACCGGGTGGCTGCCAACGGTGATGTCATTAACAAGATCGGCACTTACCAGCTGGCGATAGCCTGCCGCTACCACGGGGTGCGCATGATGGTGGTTGCGCCGCTCTCCACGCTGGACAGGGAGATGCCGGACGGGCAGCTGGTCACCATCGAACAGCGCCCTGCCGGCGAGGTTCTGCAACTGGCGGGCCGGCGTGTTGCAGCCCGGGGTGCAAGTGCATGGAACCCGGTATTCGATGTCACCCCGGCCGGGCTGGTTGACTACCTGGTGACGGAAGCAGGCGTGGTGGCGGCCCCGGACAGGGAAAAACTGGCGGCACTGCCTGATTCAGAATCCGGACCGCGATAGCCGGCACAGGGCTGGCAAATTTCCTGCAGGCAGCCTGAGCGCCCCCGGAAAGCATTATTTTCCGGGTGTAGTGGGTCAGGCGACTATGTTAAAATGCGCGGTCTTTGTTGCTTGCGGTTGCCTCAAACACCACCTGCAGCGCCCGGTTGCCTGAATTAGGACCTGTTAACACATCTATTGATCGCCGCGTTGCTGCCTGAAATCAGGCCAGGCAAGGCGCGAGGAGAGAAGTTTAGCCATGCTAAATGAACGACGAGCAACGCCGGATGGCCTGATTTCAGGCGCAACCCGAAGGGGGGACGGGGCCATTTTCCCGCAATCCTGCGTTAGCGCTCGCTTGAGTAGCGCAACGACACGGCACTCGCGCTGCCTTGTCTTGCGTAAAAATGGCCACCGTCGCGGTGACCCTGGATGTATTAACAGGCCCTGGTAAGCGCACTTCATACAAATGAGCGATTTCGCAAAAGAAATACTTCCCGTCAATCTTGAGGACGAGATGAAGCAGTCCTACCTCGATTACGCCATGAGCGTGATCGTGGGACGGGCCCTGCCGGATGTCCGCGACGGTCTGAAGCCGGTGCACCGCCGTGCGCTCTTTGCGATGAGCGAGCTGGGCAACGACTGGAACAAGCCCTACAAGAAATCGGCGCGCATCGTCGGCGACGTCATCGGTAAATACCACCCGCATGGCGATACCGCGGTCTACGATACCATCGTGCGCATGGCGCAGCCGTTCTCGCTGCGCTACATGCTGGTCGACGGACAGGGTAATTTTGGGTCCGTGGATGGTGATTCACCGGCCGCGATGCGCTATACCGAGGTCCGCATGGCGCGGATTGCGCACGAGCTGATCGCGGATATCGACAAGGAAACCGTCGATTTCGTACCCAACTACGACGAGACCGAGCACGAACCCTCGGTATTCCCGACGCGTGTTCCGAACCTGCTGGTCAACGGCTCCGCCGGGATTGCGGTGGGCATGGCGACCAACATTCCGCCGCACAACCTGACGGAGATTGTCAGCGCCTGTATTGCGCTGATCGACAATCCCGATATCGACATCGCCGGTCTCATGGAATACGTGCCGGGCCCCGATTTCCCGACTGCCGGGATCATCAACGGCGTGCGCGGGATTCACGAGGCCTATCGCACCGGCCGCGGCCGCATCCACATTCGTGCACGCAGCCATGTCGAGGGTGATGAGAACAAGGGACGGCAGCACCTCGTGTTCACCGAGTTGCCCTACCAGGTCAACAAGGCACGCCTGCTGGAGAAGATCGCCGAGCTGGTCAAGGACAAGAAGATCGAGGGTATTTCCGGTCTGCGCGATGAGTCCGACAAGGACGGCATGCGCATGGTCGTGGACCTGAAACGCGGCGAAGTGGCGGAGGTTGTGCTCAACAACCTCTACCAGCACACCCAGCTGCAGAATGTGTTCGGCATCAACATGGTGGCACTGGTCGATGGCCGGCCGCGGTTGCTGAATCTGAAGCAGTGCCTGGAGGCCTTTGTCCGTCACCGGCGCGACGTGGTCACCCGGCGCACGGTGTTCGATTTGCGCAAGGCGCGGCAGCGGGCCCATATCCTGGAAGGTCTCGCCGTTGCGCTGGCCAATATCGATGAGGTTATCCAGCTCATCAAGTCGTCTCCCAACCGGGCCGAGGCCAAGGAGGCCCTGATGTCGCGCAGCTGGGCGCCGGGTGCGGTGACCGGCATGCTGGAGCGCTCGGGCAGTATTGCCACGCGACCCGATGATCTGGCAGAGGGCTTTGGCCTGGTGGAGGATGGCTACCGGCTATCCGAGGCGCAGACCCAGGCGATACTCGACCTGCGCCTGCACCAGTTGACCGGGCTGGAGCAGGACAAGATTGTCGGCGAATTCCAGGAACTGCTTGCCCTGATCGATGAACTGCTGGCCATTTTGCAGGACCCGGAGCGACTGATGCAGGTGATTCGCGACGAGTTGACCGAGCTGCGCGATCGCTACGGGGACGCGCGGCGCACGGAGATTCTCACCGACCATCTCGACCTGACGCTGGAAGACCTGATCACCGAGGAAGACGTGGTGGTGACGCTGTCGCATGCCGGCTATGCGAAATCACAGCCGCTGTCGGATTACCGCGCCCAGCGCCGTGGCGGTCGTGGCAAGAGCGCGACCGATGTCCGGGAAGAGGACTTCATCGACAAGCTGTTTATCGCCAGTACCCACGACACCATTCTGTGTTTCTCCAGTCGCGGCAAGGTTTACTGGCTCAAGGTCTACGAGCTGCCGCAGGCAGGGCGCGCCGCGCGCGGCAAGCCCATTGTCAACCTGCTGCCGCTGGAGGCCAACGAGCGCATCAATGCAATCCTGCCCATCCGCGAATTTTCCGCGGATCATTTTGTCTTCATGACGACTGCCCTTGGCACCGTGAAGAAGACACCGCTGGTGGATTTTTCCCGCCCGCGTGCCAGTGGCATCATTGCCATCGACCTGCGCGACGAGGATTACCTTATCGATGTGGCGATCACCGACGGCAGCCAGGACATCATGCTGTTCAGCAATGCCGGCAAGGTAATCCGTTTCCGCGAGGCAGACGTTCGTGCCATGGGGCGCACCGCCTGCGGTGTGCGCGGCATCAAGCTGCAGCCCGGCCAGCGGGTTATTTCCCTGATCATCGCCAGCGACAGTCCGGTGCTGACCGCGACCGAGCACGGCTATGGCAAGCGCACCCTGGCCGAGGACTACCCGGTGTACGGGCGTGGCGGGCAGGGTGTCATCGCCATCCAGGTTACGCAAAGAAACGGTGCCGTGGTGGGTGCTGTAAGTGCAGACGACAACGACGAGGTCATGCTCATCAGCGGCGGCGGAACACTGGTGCGTACCCGCGTCAACGAGATCTCGGTGATGGGCAGGAATACCCAGGGCGTGCGGCTGATCGCCCTGGACGAGGGAGAACAACTGGTCGGTATCGAACGCATTATCGAGGAGCACGGCGAGGCGGTCGAAGGCGATGCTGCGGAAGCCACTGGGGAAACACCGGAATGAAGGAAAGTGAACATGCCTGATATCTATAATTTCAGTGCCGGACCGGCGATGCTGCCGCGGGCCGTGATGTCGCAGGCGCGGGATGAACTGCTTGACTGGCACGGCAGCGGCATGTCGGTTATGGAAATGAGCCACCGCAGCAAGGCCTATCTTTCCATCGCAGAACAGGCGGAGGCCGATCTGCGATCGCTGCTGGCAATACCGGACAACTACAAGGTACTGTTCCTGCAGGGTGGCGCCACCAGCCAGTTCGCCATGGTTCCGCTCAATTTGCTGCGAGGCAAGGGCGGTGCGGATTACATCAATACCGGAGCCTGGTCAAAGAAGGCCATTGGCGAGGCGCGCAAGTTCTGCGCGGTGAATGTCGCCGCCACGGGCGAAGCCGGTAACTTCAGTGCAATTCCTGCATTCGAAAGCTGGCAACTCGATCCTGGCGCCGCCTATGTGCACTACACCCCGAACGAGACCATCGGCGGGGTGGAATTCCATTGGGTTCCGGAAACAGGGGATGTGCCGCTGGTCGCCGACATGTCATCCACGATACTGTCCCGCCCGATCGATGTTTCCCGCTACGGCCTGATCTACGCCGGGGCGCAGAAGAATATCGGTCCGGCGGGATTGACCGTTGTGATCGTGCGCGATGACCTCATCGGCGAAACGCTTGCGGGGACGCCGACGATGTTCGACTACAAGGTGCACGCCGACAACGGCTCGATGTACAACACGCCGCCGACCTATGGCTGGTACCTTGCCGGCCTGGTATTCAAATGGCTGCTGAAACAGGGTGGCCTGGACGCCATGGCGGAAATCAACCGGCGCAAGTCGCAGCGACTGTATGCGGCGATCGAGGCCTCGGGTTTCTACAGCAGCCCGGTGGATGCAGCATGCCGCTCCTGGATGAACGTGCCGTTCACGCTGGCGGATGCCGCGCTCGATGCTGTCTTCCTGGAACAGGCAGGGCAGG
>JASFOC010000009.1:0-15883 GCA_050116715.1 Gammaproteobacteria bacterium | reverse complement strand
AGTGGCGCGGCTGCTGGAGAAATGGATCACGGTCTGGAACATGCCGCGGTCGGTCAACAGTTCCTCCATGATGGCGCAGGCGGTGTCCATATTGCGGTCCATCGGGCTTTCGACGCGGCACTGCTGGAACACTGTACCGCGGATTGCGGGATCGCCCTTGATCTGGCGCCAGTCCCCGGATTCCTCGTAGAGTTCTGCAGTCACCGGGAGATCGCGCAGGTCGAAGTCGGCCGCCAGGTAGCCCAGCATCTCGCCGTCCCGGCGCACCAGTTGCAGGGCCGTCAATGACGGCCGGTCGGCACGCCTGCTCAGATAGGCGTCGGACAGCAGGAAACCCCATGACGGGACAGCCTCGCGCATGTAGGGACGTTGCGAGCGATCGCGGCCATAGTGTTCAGGCAGCAGCCCGCTGGCGCAGATATTGTCGCTGATCTGGATACCATTCTCATCGAGGACGTAGAGGAACAGGCAGTGCGGGATCTTGCGGAAATTGTCTGACAGCAGGCTGTCCAGCGCTTCGCGCTGTCCCCACACGGAGACGCACTGTTCCGCCAGCCTTTCCATCGGTGCCCACAGCATTTCTGCCAGCGACAGGCGCTGCTTGTGGATGGCTTCTTTCAGGGCTTCAATCATGGGCGCCAGTCTAATCGCTCCCGGGTTGCCGGACTATGACAGCGAGATGAAATTTACCGCAAACCGCTGCCGGGGGCTACCGGGAACTGTCAGCGAAGTGGCGATGCCGGGAGCAGGTGTCGGGAAACCGGAAGCAGGCGCCTCGGGCGATGCCGGTGCAATAGCCGGGTGAAATCCGGTCTGACTTATCTTCAGCAGCTTGGTGATTCAGGCATCAGGCAGCACGCTGACAACCACCCGCCGGTCCGTTCTCGGTCCGTCGAATTCACAGAAGAAGATGTTCTGCCAGGTCGACAGTCCCGGTTTGCCGTCGATCAGCGGGATGGTTTCAGACGGCCCGACCAGGCCGGCCTTGAGGTGTGCATCGCCGTTGCCGTCCTGGGCGTCATGCAGCCAGACGCCTTTCGGAATCTGCTGGCGCAGCAGGTTGATGACGTCCGTCTGCACACTCTCGTCCCAGTTTTCCTGGATCATGATGGCGGCGGTGGCGCCCTGGGCGTAGACGTGGATGATGCCATCCCGGATGCCGCTGCGGTTAACGACGTCCGAGACTTTGGCGGTAATGTCGACCAGGGTCTCGCGGCTGGGGGTAGTGAGTTCGATGATATCGCGCATGTTGGGTAGTTCCGGAGCGACGTGTTCAGGTGGAGCCGGGTGCGTCGTTTCCCTTGTCGCCGCCGAACAGGTTATCGAGCGCCCGGCGTGCCCGCTCGGTTTCCGTCATGTTGTCCGCGTCCGCTGTAGTCCCGGCGTGTTCCGCGCTGTTGCCGAACAGCGCTTCCAGATCGCTGCGCGCGGTTTCACCGGCAGGCACCCCGGCGTTCCGGAATACACCCGGGGCGGGGCGGAAATACTGGCAGAAATTGGCCCGCTCCCGGTCCAGCGGCGGCTCGGCGTGGTCGTGGCTGCACTTGCTGGTGTAGCGCGGATTCCAGGACCGGCACAGGCGGCACACGTGCAGATCGGCATGGCAGTGCAGGCATTGCTCCAGCCGGGTAATCGGCAGCTGGTCCGATTTTACGGCGGTCCCGCAGCGCCAGCATTCGATGCGTTGCTTCATGATGGCAGCCTGCGTGATAACAGCCCCTAGCCCTGGATACCCCGCTCGATCCACTTGCGGATGCGGTTGGAGTCACCGAACGGCGTCAGCTTGCCGAACGAATTGAGCAGCACGATGACCATCGGCTGGTCGGCGATTTCTGCCTGCATGGCGAGGCAACGGCCGGCCTCGTTGAGGTAGCCGGTCTTGCTGAGCTGGATCGTCCAGGAATCGTTCTTCAGCAGCCGGTTGGTGTTGCTGTAGGTGAGCGGTCCGCGACCCTTGTAGGGATACACGCTGATGGTGCGGGTGGTGGTGGCTTCCCGGATCTCCGGGTACTGCATGGCGGCATTCACCATCTTCACCACGTCGCGGGCCGAGGCAACATTGCCCGGATCCAGTCCTGCCGGGTCGCGAAACCGGCTGTTGTCCATCCCCAGCTCGCGGGCCTTGCGGTTCATGGCCGTGACGAAGCTGTCCATGCCGCCCGGCCAGGTCCGCGCGAGGGCTCTGGCTGCGCGGTTTTCCGAGGCCATCAGGGCCAGTTGCAGCATCTGTTTGCGTGTCAGGGTTGCGCCATAGCCCAGGCGCGAGCCGGTGAGCTGGATGAGATCGCGGTCCAGCTTGGTGATGCTGATGCGCTCATTCATGGGCAGCTTGCCATCAAGGATCACCATGGCGGTCATCAGCTTGGTGATGGAGGCGATCGGCCGGGGTTTGTCGCCATGCTTGGCATAGACTTCATTGCCGCTTTTATCGATTACCAGCGCAGCTTCGGATTTGAGCTGGAGCTGTTTTGAATTCAGGGTCTTCCAGGGTGAGGTTGTCGCGGAACTTTCAGCGCTGCTGGTCCGGGGATGGCTGACTTTCTGCAGCGGACTTTCATCTGCCGCCAGGATGTCGACGAGGAAAACGGCCGAAAGGCAGCACAGCAACAGGAGGTGTTTCATTTTCCGCAACTCCATGGTGTTATCTCGCGGTGCACTTTACCCGGTTGGACACGGAATGCAACTGTCGCGACGGTTTTCCGAAGCGCAGCACGGCGGCAGGTTTGCATTGTGCTGCAGGGATATTTTCGGCAGAACCCGGCAGTAATACAGTGGCGCGTGTCGTAAACCTGCGGCAGACGTTACCAGCGGCGCAAAGTCGGTGCGCTGTCCCGTCGTGCTATACAATTTGTCCTGTGACCAGCCTGCGAGGACAAGATCATGCCTGAAACTGCAACCGTCTGGATGTATACCAGGACGTTTATCCTGCTGCTTGCCCTGACGGCCGGCGGCCTGATGTTCTACCGGATGCTTGTGCACATGGAGACCATGACCGTACTGATGGCGAGTATGAGCGAAAGCATGGCAACCATGTCAGCCGATATCAGCGCCATGCGGGCTTCCATGGAGCAGCTGGACCGCACGGTGGGCAAGGGCGCACGCGAAATGCAACAGATGAATCCCTTGCAGATGATGGTGCCGGGTGGCCGCCAGTAATATCAGTGCGGCACCCCGCGATGGACGATAGCGAGCGGGACGCGAAGATCCTGCGCTGGCAACAGAAGGCGCGCAAGGCAGCGAAGCTGGGGCGCAGCCGGAATCTCTATGTCATCACGCTCGATCCGGCAGTGCTCGAGCGTCACGAATTCCGTGCCGCCAATCCCGGTTACGTCGAGGGCATGCCGTGCCTCTACGTCGGCATTACCATCCATGAACCGGGCGACCGCTTCGAGCAGCACAAGACCGGTTACCGGAGCAGCAGATATCCACGCCGCTATGGGGTTGAACTGGCGCTGGACCTGATCGACGGCTTCGATAAAACCGGGCTTGCCGAGGATGACTGGGAAGCGGCGCTGGCCGACTGGCTCCGGGCCCAGGGCTGTGCGGTCTGGCAGCATTGACCTTTATAGCCACGCAATCCACGCAAGAACACGGCAAGATATTCGTTGAACCTTGCAGCATAAAGGCTGGCACATCCGGCGAACCCCGATATCCCCGGATTCCGCCCGTTATCTGTGCCTGCATCGCCGGCAGGCGCCTGCGCCTGGTACGCCCCCTCCTGCATGGCACGCACCCGTCTCACGACCGGTCCGCGGTCTCACCTCCTGCCTGCAGCCGTACGCTTCCTCCGGGCTGCAATGATTGTCAATCAGTTACACCAGGATTCAATAACCCATAACAGCCATTTACACCGTCTAAAACCGCCCCTACCGGCCTGCACCGGTTCCGGTCGCGGGCAAGATCCTGCCGGCGCCGGTTACCGGATCACGATATACAGGGCGCCGCTGCCACGGCGGATGTTCAGCAGCAGGTTGTTCGGGTGGTGCTGCGCGGCCACCCGGAATTCGTTCGGGGTGGCAATTGGCTCCTGGTTGATCGAGACGATGACGTCTCCGGGGCGCAGTCCGGCCGACCACGCGGGGCTGCCGCGTTCGACTTCCAGCACGCTGACCCCGTCCACATCGCCGAACAGCGGATGATTGTCCGCAATCTGGCCGATCGTGGCGCCGGCAAGATGCCGGTTGGCCTTGCCAGCGGCGGTGCTGACCAAGAGTGGGTCGGTGACCGTTGCACTGATCTCCCGGGGTTTGCCCTCGCGCAGGATATTCAGCCGAATGCGGGTCCCGGCACGCAGCAGGCCGATGGCGTTACGCATGTCACTGGAGCGGGTTACCGGATGTCCATCGAGTGCGGTGATGACATCGCCCGGCCTGAGACCGGCCTGTTGGGCGGCTGAATCGGGACTGACCCGGGCAACGAGGGTGCCGCCCCGCTGCTGCAGGCCGAAGGCCTCGGCCAGTTCCGGTGTCAGGTCCTGCAGAACAACCCCGAGCTGGCCGCGCCGGACCTCGCCATACTCGGCCAGGTGCTTCATGATGGCGCTGGCCATATTGCTCGGGATGGCGAAACCGATGCCGATGTTGCCGCCCGCAGGTCCCACGATGGCGGTGTTAATGCCGATCAGCTCACCCTGCATGTTTACCAGTGGACCGCCGGAGTTGCCGGGGTTGATGGAGGCATCGGTCTGGATGAAGTTTTCATAGCCCTCGATGCCCAGGCCAGTGCGTCCGAGGGCGCTCACGATGCCGTAAGTGACAGTTTGTCCCAGACCGAAGGGATTGCCGATGGCGACCACGAAATCGCCGATGCGCAGCGCTGCAGAATCCGCGACCGGCAGTGCTGTCAGGCCGGTTGCCTCGATGCGCAGCAGCGCCAGGTCGACCTCGGGGTCAACACCGACCACCTCGGCAGAGAACTGGCGCTGGTCGCGCAGGGTGACGATGATTTCGTCGGCGCCCTCGGTGACGTGGTAGTTGGTGAGAATATAACCCCTGGCGGCATCAACGATCACGCCGGAGCCAAGACTGTGCTGCTTGCGTTCGCCGCGCTGTGGCTCCGGCACACCAAAGAAGCGCCGTAGGAACGGATCATTCAGCAGGGGGTGGTTTTGATACGTGCTGATCCGCGTTTGTGTCGAAATGTTCACCACCGCCGGCAGTACCGCCTCCAGCATCGGCGCGATACTGTCGCTCGGTGGGGTCGACTTCGCCAGCACAGGCTGCAGGTAGGCGGTTGTCAATGCAATCAGCAGAACGCTGGCCAGTCGGAGCGCCCGCATGTCGGGCCGGATGGAGTTTAATCGCAGCATGACATAGATCCTGTTGTTGGTTGCGTGGTCATGAATCAGGTCGGGTTTGCAGTTTTTCAAGTGACGAACCCATAATCCGGCGACGGATGCTGGCTGTCCCGGCAGGGTGTGGCGCGCAGCGCTTCAGGCCCGCCGCGGTTATTGACAATCGGAGCGCTTATGAAGTTTCACGGCAGAATCCCGGTGGCCACGGTGCCGCTCATGCTGGCGGCGGCAGCCGTGTTTTTCAGTGTCGTCCCCGGGGAGGTGGCCCGACACAATAACCCGGTGATACTGCCACCGCCATACCCCGTCTCCGTTGCAGCTGTCGGTCTGCACCGGCAGTTGTTTGTTGCCGACCGGCCTGCCGATTCCCTGTTGTGGGGGCGGGACCTGCCGACCCATGGCCGCGCCGGGCATGTCGACGTGCCGCGCCTGCTGCCCGGCAACGCCGGCCTGCAGACCGTCTCCGTGGTGACTCAGGTCCCGGCCGGGCGCAATTTCACCCGCAATGCCAGCGATGCGCCGGATATCATTACCCTGCTGGCAATTGCGCAGCACTGGCCACTGCGCACCTGGGGCAGCACCCTGGCGCATGCCTCTGCCGCGCTGACGGATGAAGTGCTTGCGCTGGCAACCCGGCCCGTGCCGGGTTCGCACGGCGGGGTGGGTGGCACCTGTGACAACCATCGCAGCCTCTCGGACGCCCGGGCGCAGGCTGTCGCGGCAAGCGGCGGGATGATCGGCTTCTGGCCGCGTGCCACCGGTGGTGAGGTGGGTGCCGCCACCGTACGGGCGCTGCGTCATGCTGTCGACCAGGCCGGCGTCGAGCATGTCGCACCGGGTTCGGATTTCGATGGGTCGGTGCAGGTGCCTTTCGATGTCAGCGGGCTGCGGCTATTGACAGAGGCGCTGCTGCAGGCCAGCTTCGAACCCGCGGCTATTGAAAAGGCGATGGAGGGTAACGTGGTCCGCGTCCTGCAGGCTGCCGGGTAAGATGCAGGCACTGCCTTGCAACCTGGTACCTGCGGCGATCCTGCTTGCCTGCCTGTTACTGCATGCCGTCAGCGGCGCTGCGGCCGGTGAGGCAACCGCGCGATACCTTGGCACCATCAGCGCAGAAAACAATGCCGGTTTTTTCGCGCGTGTTGCCGGGCGGCCGCTGCAGCGGCTGCTGATCGACTCCGGCGGCGGCGACGTGGCCGCTGCAATCGAACTGGCCGACTGGGTCCACGCGCGGCAGCTGGATATCACGGTAACGGGCGTGTGCCTGTCATCCTGCGCAAATTACGTTTTTCCTGCGGCACGCAACAAGGCAATACGACCGGGTGCGATTGTCGCCTGGCATGGCAACTATCATCACCTGGCGCATACCGGCCTGTGGCGCGATGACGTGGTACTGCGCATGCAGCGCGATGGCGAGGACGAGCAGACCGCGACCCGCTACGTGCTGGCGCAGGTTGCGCACCTGGTGGCGCTGGAGCGCGAATTTTTCGGGCGCATCGGGGTCGATGAACGGGTCTGCTGGATCGGCAAGCAGCCGCCATACAATGTGGCGGACTACTATTTCCTGTCAGCCACCGACATGGCGCGCTTTGGCATCACCGATGTACAGGTCCCGGCTGGCTATAGCGCCACGGACCTGAGCGGGCTCGGGGCGAGTATTGTCTATCTGAAGCTGGAGTGAGGCAGTCGCACCCGGATGCCTGTCAGCCGGTTTCATAACGCGCGCTGATGGTTCGCACCAGCTCGCTGCGTACAATATCGGCTGTCTCGAACTCGTGAATATAGACCCCGTCCAGACCGGTCAGCCGGGCGGCGGCATCTGCCAGCCCCGAGCCGCTACCGAGATCAGACTGTCGTGTGTCACCGTTGATAACCACGCGGGAATTCTCTCCGATGCGCGTCAGGAACATCTTCAGCTGCAAGCGTGTGCAGTTCTGCGCCTCGTCCATCAGGATGAAGGCATCATCAAAGGTCTTGCCGCGCATGAAGGCCAGTGGTTCGAACACGATCCGCCCGTTTTTCAGCGCACAGTCGAGCACGCCGCGTCCCAGCATGTCGGTGAGATAACCGCGAAATATGCTGAACCAGGGTTCCAGTTTGTCCTGCAGTTTGCCCGGCAGGAAGCCGAAGTGTTCACCGGCTTCGATGGCTGGCCGGGTGAAGATGATGCGGTCGACCTCGCGGCGTTCAAAGGCCTCGACGGCCATGGCGGTTGCGCAAAAGGTCTTGCCGGTGCCGGCCGGCCCGAGTCCGAAGGTGAGCTGATGGGTCTTGATGGCGGCGAGGTAATGGCCCTGGGCCTGGTTGCGCGCCTGGATCAGGTGGTTTTGACAGGCGGGAATGCGGGGTGACGTGTTGCGCTGCGAAAAACGTTTGATGTCGATGACCTGGTTGTCGGCTTCGCCGGCTGCATGCCTGGCGCGCCTGGCAGTGTTGCCGCTGCACGAACTGCCCTTGCCGCGTGTCTGTTTCGCCATGAAAAGTCCTCGCTTCGGGTTGACTGTCATCACTGCGACGGATACTAGCCCCGTCCTGTTACCGTTTTATGTCAGCCAGTTGCGCTCGCCGCGGTAGCCCGCGGGCTATACTGGCGTCTGTGTCCGCTTGCAGCAACCGCCATGCAGGAGAAGTCAGATGCGACAGATTCGCTTACACGCAGACAGTGACTGGTGCCATTTCTGCGGCCGGGAGGATGAACACCAGGTCGATGTCTATTACCCCGCAGACGCCCGGGTGGCCGGGAGTTGCACGCCGAATACGCACTACCTGCGGGTATGCCGCGAATGTGTCAGCGAGATGCAGCGACTGCTGAATACAGTCTCCGGTTGAGTACAGTCGGTATCAGGGGAACAGCCGTGCGGCCAGCAGGTAAAGCAGCAGGGCAGCCAGCACCACGATACTGAAACCGAATTGCATCGCCAGCAGGGTCGCGCTGACGGCACTCAGCACGGAGGCGCAGCCGTTGATACCCCATGCCCAGGGAATCAGCGCCGGTGCCCTGGCAGCAACCTGCGCCAGCCCGAGCGGGAACGGCATACCCATACAGAATGCCAGCGGGGCAATCAGCAGCGCGCTGATGGCGATGCGTGCGGTCATGCCGAGCGGGCTCAGCTGTGCAAACAGCGGGTCCAGCAGCAGGGTATAGGCGCCGCCCAGCAGGGCGATCATTAACGCCGCAGTCAGGCTTGCCCGGGCGGCAGGCGCGCCGTCCTGCTGCAGCCGCGCCGTCCAGGCACTGCCCAGTCCGGCGAATACCAGGAATGCCGCCAGCACCGTCGCCACCGCGTACAGCGGGTGATGCAGGAACAGGATGAATTTCTGCATGAAGGCGATCTCGATAAACAGGAAGGCCAGCCCGATGGCGAAAAAGTACCCTGCTATCCGTCCGCGGCTGACCGATGTTGCCGCTGCCGCGCTGCGGCGCCGCAGTACTGCCAGCGGCAGCAGGATCAGTAGCAGGCTCAGCAGCAGTGCCTGCAGCAGTGTGGCCAGCAGCACCAGGTAGCCGGCCTCCAGCAGGGGCAGGCCGCCTTCACCGCGCAGTGCCAGGATTTCCGGCAGAACCCGCCACTTGAAGAAATGAAAGAAATACGGACGGTCATCGGTGGCCGGGGTGATGTCGAACTTGTAGTTCTGCATGAAGCTGGTGGCATCCGGGCCGGTCAGGGCCTGCGCTGCCGTGTAGAAATAGGGTTCCGCCAGCCGGTTGCTGTGGTTGGCCGCGGTGGCCGGCATGCCGGGGTACCAGGCAGGATCGAAGGCGCGCGCCTTGCAGAAAGCGCGTACGGCGTTGATTTCCGCAGGCGTGAAAGTGCCCTGCTTGACCAGCAGGGTGCTGGTCTGCCAGCTGCGGATCAGCACCAGTTGCGCCGCCGGGTCAGGCGCGCCGCCGGCCTCCAGGGCGCGCACGGCGGTGGCAAACAGCTTCAGGGTGTCGCGCGGCGGCAGCTTGATCCAGCGGCTGATGGCGAGGTAGCCGCCCGGTGCCAGTCGCGCGAGATAGTCCTGCAGTGCCTCGACCGTGTAGAGGTAATTTTCATTCAGCGCATACAGCCCTGCACTGGAGGCACCCCAGGCATCCAGCAGGCTGAGCTGGATGAGATCGTAGTCCCTGCGGCTGCCCGTGACGAAACCGCGGGCGTCGCCAGTGTAGATGTTTACGCCGTCGCGTTCGTACAGTTGTCCTGACCAGTTGGCATAGTCGTGCTGTAGCAGCGCCACCATTTGCGGGTTGAGTTCTACGCCGTCGATATGTGCCACAGCGTGATTCAATGCCTGTTGCACACTGCTGCCGCCGCCTGCGCCGAGCACCAGTACGTGCTGAGGTTCTGCCAGGTAGTAGGGTAGAGCCGAGGTCAGCTGGTCCAGATACGCCAGGTGCGCCTGTTCCGGGTTGTGATCGATCGCGGTCATACTGTCGGCGTCGGTGAATACACCCAGCTGTCGTGGTATCGGGCTGTCGGCGTACAGGCTCAGGCCGGGCGCGTGGCGCAGCGGGACGGTCTCGTTTTTTACCACGCTGAGCAATCCCAGCGGGCTGGTGTGCTCCGCGATAATGCTGGTGCCACTGATGCGCAGGGTCTGCGGCAGCGATTTGTAGGGCGAGATGCGCAACTCCAGCAGGTGCGCGGGCAGAAGCAGCAGGGCGACAATGCCCGCGACGGCCACGAGCTGCCAGCGCCGCGCCAGCCGCAGTTCGCGCGCTGCAATCAGGGCGGCCAGCAGCCCGATGATGCCAATGGCTTGCAGTGCCGTCTGCGGGAACAGCACAAACAGCAGCCCGATGATCAGCAGGCTGCCGAAACCGGCACCCAGCAGATCGGCGGCATACAGGCGCGCAATCGCCGTGGTATGCCGGCTCAGGGCAAGGGCGATGGCATTGGCGGCGAAAAAGAACGGTATGGCCAGCAGCAGGTAGAGTTGTGTCAGGTACAGCGGCTGGTGCCAGTCCCACAGGACTTCCTCGGCGTTGAATGGCAGTCGCTGTGCAAGCAGAAAGCAAACAACTGCGGACAGGCCGAACAGGGCGAGATTGCCGCAATACGCGGCGGCATAGCGGCGCAGCAGCCAGGGTCGGGCAATGCTGATGAAGGTGCCGCTGGCACCGTAGCCCAGCAATGCGAGGCTTATGATCATGTAGGCGAAGTGGTGCCACTGTATGATTGAGAACAGCCGCATCAGCAGCACTTCGTAGCCCAGTGCGGCAGCCGACACCAGTGCAACCGAAAGACGCGGGAGGCGGACTGGGTCAGTGGCAATCATGGGCATGTGTCTGGAATCACCGGCAGGATATCAACCCGCAGGCTGGTCCGGGCCCGGGAAGCCGATAGCTATAAATCGCGTAGACATTTCCCTGCTGGGTTTCACGTTGTTCAACCCGACCTGCGACTCGGTGTCATTGTTCCAGATAGCCACGGAATCCACGGAAGGACACGGAAAGAGACAGTGCGCATAAGCAATATTTCCGTGCTGCTCCGTGGATTCCGCGGTTTATTATAGATGCCAGTGCGTCGTTGGGCAGAGCCTGCCAGGCCCGGATGTCATTTCTGCAGTATGCTCAGTGACTGCCGGTCAGGGGTACGAAGCGCACCGGCAGTATCTGGCGGGTGGTCACCTCGCCGTTCTCATCCTTGTCGACCAGTACCAGTTGTTGCACCATGAACCGGCTGCCCACGGGGATGATCATGTGGCCGCCGGGCCGCAGTTGCCGGATCAGGGGGGGTGGGATATGGCTGGCAGCCGCCGTCACGATGATGGCATCAAACGGGGCCTGCTCCTCCCAGCCATAGTAGCCGTCAGCGATGCGTACCTCGATATCGTCATAGCCGAGTGCAGCCAGGTTTGCGCGTGCCAGCTCGCCCAGCGGTTCGATAATCTCGATGCTGAAAACCTGCATGCCGAGTTCTGCCAGCACCGCAGCCTGGTAGCCGGAACCGGTACCGATTTCCAGTACTTTGTCGCCTGGCTGCAACGCGAGCAGGTTGGTCATGAGGGCCACGATATAGGGCTGGGAAATGGTCTGGCCATGGCCGATCGGCAGCGGCCGGTTCTCGTAGGCTGCGTCGCGCAGTGCCTCGGGTACCAGCACGTGGCGTGGCACCGTTGCCATGGCCTGCAGCACCCGCGGGTCGATTGACTCCCCCTCCAGTGCCTCGCCGGTCGAGCCCTGCATGGCCGCGATGGCCTCGACCATGGCTGCGCGCGCTGGCGCGTAATCGTCTGCAGCAATGCCGGCCCAGGGGCTACAGGCGAATACCGCCAGTATGCTAATGCAGAATAATTTGTATTTTAAAATCATAAGGCTAAACCATGACCCCGGGTACTGCGGCAGCGCTCGCGACAAGCTGTCGCAGAAGCGGGATGGCCGGACCTGCTAGCCACAGCATTTCTTGTATTTCTTGCCGCTGCCACAGGGGCAGGGGTCGTTGCGCCCGACCTTGGGCGTGTCGCGGCGGACCTGGCCGGGTGTCACCATTTTGCCGTCGTAGAAATACCAGACCCCGTTGGCCTTGCGAAATTCCGCCATCTCGTGGTGATCGATGCGCTCCCCCTTGCGGCGGTAGTGCGCCCTGAATTCCACCTTGCCGCTGTTGTCGGCTTCCGGGTCGCCGCTGATGCTGAGGATCTCCAGCCCTTCCCAGCTGGAATCGGCGGCCCATTTCGCAGTGCCGGGCGCGTCGTAGTCGCTGCGCTGGCTGGGGTGCAGGCTTTGCTCGAGATAACCCACCTGCTGCGTGGCGAAGGCCGTGTAGCGCGAGCGCATCAGCGCCTCGGGTGATGGTGCGGCCTGCGCGCCGCTGATGAGGGGTTCGCAGCAGTCGCTGTAGGGTTTCCCGGAGCCGCAAGGGCAGGGGGTGGGTTCGGTCATGTGAATTCCTTGCTGGACGATTGTTTGCAGTGCCGGCCACTACCGGGTTGGACATGATTATAAAACAGGGTTGTGCACCACGGCACGCTACAGCTGCATATTGTGTGCGGCGGGTTAGTCGCAGTCGACGATGCCAAGGAAGCGGAAGAGGGCGTTGCGCTCACACTCGGTCGAGGTATCCACCTTGTCCATGAAGAGGACCCAGATACTGCCGGTGTCGGTGCCGTCGTCATCGTCATCCGCAAACGGTGCGCCGACCACGAGATCTGTTGCACGCTCCCGGTCGAGATTGCCGATACCTGCCACTGCACTACCGAAGCGGTCACCCGCTGTCAGGGAGGCGCCCAGCAGGCCTTCCAGGGGCGAGAGTTTCTGTGCGCCGTTGACCTTGCCGTCCGAACCCGGGAACAGCAACCAGGCTGCGCCACTGTCAGTACCGCCGTCGTCGTCTCCAGGCGCGCCCACCAGCAGGTCGCTGATGCCGTCATTGTCGACGTCGCCCGCATTTGCAAGGGCATAGCCGAATTCATCGCCGGGCTGGATGGCGCCCTCGAAGTCACCTTCAAGTGGAGAGATCTTCTGCTCATCGATGACGCTGCCATTGGCGGCCAGATACAGGACCCACGCGGCTCCGGCATCCACACCGCCGTCATCGTCGCCCGGTGCGCCGACCACGATATCGGGGACAGTATCACCGTTCAGGGTATCGATGTTGGCAATCGCCGAACCGAAGGCGTCGCCGCTGCGCAGCGGCGCCTCAAGGCTCCCGTGATCGGAGGATATCTTCTGTTCGGTTCGAACCGTGCCATCGCTGTTCATGTACAGGATCCAGATTGCACCGGCATCCGGTTCGCCGTCATCATCACCCGGCGCACCAACCGCAAGGTCTGCAACGCCGTTGCCGTCCAGGTCACCCAGGACAGCCAAAGCAGTGCCGAAGCGGTCGCCGTCATCAAGGCTGCCGTCGAAGTTGCCCTCGGTGGAAGAAATCTTTGCCTCGTTCTGTACCGTGCCATCCTGGTTGAGGAACAGCACCCACACGGCGCCGCGGTCGCTGCCGCCGTCGTCATCGCCGGGTGCGCCGACCACGATATCGAGAATGTCGTCGCCGTTGAGGCCGCGGATGCCGGTCCCGGTCACAGCACGGCCGAAGGCGTCACCGTCGTGCAGGGTGCCGTTGAAGTCACCGTTACGGTCAGAGATCTTCTCCTCCATGTCCACCGTGCCGTCGCTGTCCATGAACAGGATCCACACGGCGCCGCGGTCGCTACCGCCGCTGTCGTCACCGGGTGCGCCCACCGCCAGGTCTGCCACACCGTCCACTTCCAGGTCGCCAATGGCCGCGATGGCGCTGCCAAAGCGGTCGTCATCCAGCAGGCTGCCATTGAAGTTTCCGCTCGTCGCAGAGATTTCCTGCTCCGAGTCCACGTTGATGCTGATGATGACGCTGTCCTCGCGCTGGCAGCTGTTAAATGCGGTGGTCAGCAGAAGCACAGGAATAAGCAATGAGATTCTTGGTTTCATAAAACAATTATAGATAATCACCTTGCATATGTGTGCGGCATACCGTCGCACACATCCGCAGGCCGGCCGGCGGATGCTTCCGGAAGGTCATGCCGCAGGAACTTTTACTGTACGTGGTTGCCCCAAGCTGTTATGTATAATGCAAAAAATCGTTCCCACCCCCGGCGACCAGGCAGCATGACGGCACCTGCAGTACGTTTTTCCCTGTTATGGATTTTCCTGTCCCTGCCGGTTGTTGTTGCGGGCCTGGGTGGCTGCGGTCAGCCGGAGGAGTCGGCGGCCGGCAAGCGCGATACGGTGCACCTGGTTGAAACCGCGCCGGTCGTCAGTGACAACCTCAGCGTGGTACGCACCCGCGCGGGCACCCTGAACGCGCGTCGCGAGGTCAGGATCCATACCCAGGAAGAGGGGCGGCTTACCGCACTGCCGTTTTCCGAGGGTGATACCGTGAAGGCGGGCGACGTGGTGGTGCAGCTCGACGACACCCTGTTGCGGGTACAGCTGGAACGGGCTGCGGCCACCCGCAAACAGGCGGCAGAGGACGTCAAGCGCCTCGGGGAACTGCGGGGCAGCAAGCTGATTTCGGAAAACGAGTACACCCGTGCCGTTACCGCGCTGGAGGTGGCCGAGGCCGACGAACGCCTGCTGCAGACGCGCCTCGGTTACACCACCATCAAGGCGCCGTTTGCTGGTGTGGTGACGGCCCGGCTCTCGGAGCCCGGCAACATCATCGAGCGCCACCAGCATGTACTGACCATCGCCGATCCTTCCTCGCTGGTCACGGAACTGCCGGTGTCGGAACTCATCCTGCCCGGGCTGGCCATCGGTGATGTCGCGCAGGTGCGCATCGATGCCCTGGGCGACCGGGTATTCGAGGCACGCATCGTGCGCATCTATCCGAGCCTCGATCCGCTGACACGCCGGGGCACCATCGAGGTGGAAATCGACCCCGTTCCGGAGGGCGCCGCCCCGGGGCAGCTGTGCCGGGTGGAGCTGAATACCCATGCCGCGCGCCGCCAGGTGATCCCCTATGCCGCGCTGCGCCGCGATTCCAGCAGTGAATACGTGTTCGTGCTCGACGCGGAATCCCGGGCACAGCGTGTGGATGTCGAGAGCGGGCTGCGGCTCGCGGACAAGGTCGAGATTCGCCAGGGACTGCAGGACGGCCAGCAGGTCATTACCCGCGGCTTCCTCGGGCTGACTGCGGGCAAGGCAGTGAAACCCGTGACGCATTCTGCAAACTGACACATGGCCGCTCCGCTGAGCAGGACCGGTGGGCTGGCAACGTGGTCGATACGGCATCCGATCGGCGTCACCATGATCGCGCTGGCCGTTATTGTGCTGGGCGTATTCGCCCTCACCCGGCTGGCGATCGATTTGCACCCGCACCTGATCTACCCGGAGATCCGGGTACGCATCCTCAGTCCCGGGGTTCCGGCCAAGGTCATGGAGGACCAGTTTACCCGCCAGCTGGAAGAGCAGCTGGCGATCACCGAGGACGCCATCAGCGTGCAGTCGCGCACCGGCGAGGGGGCGACTTCCGTCGATCTGTCATTCGAGTACGGCAAGGACATCGATATCGCCCTGCGTGATGCCAGCACCCGGCTGGACCGCGCCAAGCGCTTCCTGCCCGATACGCCCGATCCCCCCATCATCTACAAACGGGACCCTTCCCAGATACCGGTGCTGGAATTCGTGGTGAGTTCGCCCCTGCGCGACCCGGTGGAACTGCGCAGCTGGGTCGATGACGTGTTCGGCAAGTGGTTCCTGACACTGCCGGGCGTGGCGGCGGCGGAGGTCGGTGGTGGCCTGATCCGCGAGATCCAGGTGCTGCCTGACCAGCAGCGGCTGGCCGGTGTCGGACTCGACATGCAGGACATTATCGACGCACTGCAGCGTGGTAACCGCGAGGACCCTGCCGGGCGCTTGAAGATGGCGCAGCAGGAATTCTCCGGGCGCATCAGCGGGCGCTTCACCCGGGTGGAGCAAATCGCGGAACTGCCACTGCGGCTGGCGGATGGCGACCTGATCCACCTGCAGGAGGTCGCCGAGGTGATCGACACCCATGAGGATGAGCGTTTGCTGGTACGCGTCAACGGCGTGCCCGGCATCAAACTGTCGATCCAGAAGCAGCCGACAGCCAATACCGTTGCCGTGGTCGACGTGGTGCAGGACAGGCTCGACTGGCTGCGGGCGCA